>JAMNXK010000623.1 GCA_023653245.1 Tagaea sp. | reverse complement strand
CGGCACGATCTCGCGCGCCAGCAAGCGATCGGTGAACGCGGTATAGGCGCGTTCGCGCAGCTTCGGCGTTTCGGTCCCCGCCTCGGCCATCACGCGGCCTTGGCCCCTTGGGCGGCATCGAAGCGCGCGACCAGCGCGCGCACGCGCGCCTCGTCGAGCTCGACCACGGGTGCGCGCATGCGCAGCCACTCGGGATCGCGTTCGCGATGCGCGATCAGCGCCTTGACCGCCGGCATGAAGGGATCGGCGACGATCGCGGACACGCAGGCTTCGATGCGCGGATCGTCCTTGCCCTCCCACGCCGCCGGGCGCAGCAAATCGGGACGGAGATTGGCCAGCCCGCAGATCGAGCCCGATCCGCCTTCGCGCACCGCGCGCGCCAGCAGGCGCTCGTCGCCGACCAGGATCTGCAAATCTTTGTGCGCGTCGAGGAACGATTTGGCCGAGTCCCAGCTGCCGGTCGAATCCTTGATGCCGATCACAGCACCCGGGAACTCCTTGCGCAGCCGCGTCAGCGCTTCGGCCGAGAAGCCCACGCGGGTCATGCTCGGGATGTGATAGATCAAGACGTCGCGCAAGCGCGGGCCCAAGCGCTCGAACACACCGGCGAACCAGCGGAACACGCCTTCCGCCGAGGGTTCGGGGAAGTAGAAGGGCGGCGTCATCAGCAGCGCGCGGCAGCCGTGGTCGTAGCCCGCGTTCGCTTGCTCGACCGCCTCGCCCGCCGTCGCCGCGGTGACGCCCGCGATCACCCGCTTGCCCAAATCGAGGCCCGCGCCGGTCAAGGCGCCCAAGGCCGCGTAGCGCTCGGACACGTCGAGCGACGCGCCCTCGCCCGTGGTGCCGAACATCGTCACGCCGTCGCAGCCATTGGCGAGCACCCATTTGGCTTGGGCGAGCGTGCGCGGCAGATCGACGGCGCCGTCCGGCCGGAAGGCGGTCGACAGGGCGCAAGACAGGCCGATGCGCGGACCGATTTTCGTGACTGACATGAAAGGCGCCCCCCGGCGCGGTATGCTTCTTGGGTCGGGATGTTGACCCGCCGCCGCCGCTTCGTCAATAGTAACATGTCAGCCGGGTGAAAGAACGATGGACGCGCGCATCCTGGGCAAAAGCGGGATTTCGACCACGGTGCTGGGCTTCGGCACCGCGCCGCTGGGCGATCTCTACGCCGCGAACGACGAGGCCACCGCCATCGCGACGATCGAGGCGGCTTTGCGCGGCGGGCTGGGATTGTTCGACACGTCCCCGCTTTACGGGCACGGTCTCGCCGAGCTGCGCCTGGGCGCCACCTTGCGCCGCGTTCCGGGCGCCAAGCCGGCCCTGTCGACCAAGGTCGGCCGGGTGATGGAGCCGCGAAGCCCGCGCGGCGACGGCTCGGGCTACGCCGGCGGCGTCGATCACGGCGCGCGGTTCGATTACTCGTACGACGGCGCGCTGCGCTCGCTCGAGCAATCGATGCTGCGCATGGGCACGGGCCGGATCGACGTGGCGCTCATCCACGATCTCAACATGCGCACGCATGGCGACGCGCTCGACGCCCGCTTCGCGGAAGCGCTGAACGGCGCCTTCAAGGCGCTCGCGCGCTTGCGCGACGAGAAGGTCGTCAAAGGCGTGGGCGTCGGCGTCAACGATTGGGAGATGTGCGTGCGGTTCGCGCGCGCGGCCGACATCGATTGCGTGCTGCTCGCCGGGCGCTACTCGCTGCTCGAACAGCCGGCGGCCGCCGAGTTCCTGCCCCTCGCCCGCGCGCGGAACATCGGCGTGATGCTGGGCGGGGTGTTCAATTCGGGCATCCTCGCGACCGGGCCGGTGCCCGGCGCGATGTACAACTACCGCCCGGCGCCGCCGGAAATTCTGGCCAAGGTCGCGAAGATCGACGCGGTGTGCCGCGCCCATGGCGTGGCCTTGCGCGACGCGGCCCAGCGCTTTCCGCTCGCCCATCAAGCCGTCTCGTGCCTCGTGCTGGGGGCGGTGAAGCCCGAGGAAGTGGCGGCACAGCTCGCCTCGTTCGCCAAACCGATTCCCGCGTCGCTCTGGGCCGATCTGAAGGCCCAAGGTCTGCTCGATTCCGATTGCCCGGTGCCGGCATGAAAATCGACGCGCATCAGCACTACTGGAAGCTCGAGCGCGGCGACTATGGCTGGCTGACGCCCGAGAAGGGGGCCATCTATCGCGACTTCATGCCCGAGGATCTGGCTCCGCATCTCGCCCAGCACGGCATCGACCGCACGATCCTGGTCCAGGCCGCCCCCACCGAGGCGGAGACCAAGTTCCTGCTCCAGGTCGCCTTCGTCACCCAAAGCGTGGCCGGCGTGGTCGGCTGGGTCGATTTCGAGGCCCAAGACGCGCCCGAACGCATCCGGGCGCTGGGCCAGCACGACCGCATGCTGGGCTTGCGCCCGATGCTGCACGACATCTCCGATCCCGAGTGGCTGTTGAAGAACGTGTCGATGGATTCGCGCATCGCCATGTTCATGGAAGGCTTCGTGCTCGACGCGCTGGTCCGGCCGCGCCATCTGCCCGTGCTCGCGGCCTTCATGTCGCGCGGACCCGGCCCGAAGGTGGTGATCGACCATTGCGCCAAGCCCCGGCTGCGCGATCTCGG
>JAMNXK010000057.1 GCA_023653245.1 Tagaea sp. | reverse complement strand
CGCCCGGGGCGGCGCACAGATCGAGCACGCGCTGGCCGGCCACGTCGCCCAACAGGCGCACCGGCAGCGCGGCGGCTTCGTCCTGGACCCACCAAGCGCCCTCGTCGAAGCCGGGCAGGTCGGGGATCGATCCCGCTTCCTCCAGCCGCAGCGTGCCGGACGGGCGCAATTCGGCGCCGAGTTTTTCCGCCCATAGGGCGGCGTCCGCTTTGACGCTGAGATCGAGCGGCGGCTCTTTGCGCTGGGCGGCGGCGATCGCGCGCGCGCGGGTCTCGCCGTAACGCGCGACCAGCACGTCCCACAGCCAATCGGGCGTGTCGGCGCGTTCCTGGTCGATCTCGGCGAGCAACGCCGTGCCGTCGCGCGCGATCCGGCGCAGCACGGCATTGACCAGCCCGCGCAGCTTGGGCGGCGCCAGCGACACCGTTTCGTCGACCGCCGCATGCGCCGGCGTGCCCAAGAACAGCAATTGCGCCGCCCCCAGCCGCAAAGGCCCCGCGACCGGCTGCGGCGAGGCGCCTTTGTCGAGGCATTTTTCGAGCAAGGCGTCGATCGTGCCCAGGCGGCGCAAGACGGTCGCGGCCAGCATCCGGGCGAAGCCGCGATCGCGCGGTTCGAGCGAGCGCAAGGCCACCACCACGCCCATCGAATCGTCCAAAGTCCGGCGGCCGCGCAAGACGGCGTCGAGCAAATGCTGGGCGGCGGAACGGGCGGACATGGGCGCGCTCAGTAGCCCCTGGGGTCCGCGAATACAAGCGCGGCTTGACCCCGGCCTTCGGCGCGCCGGATAACCGGCGCATGTCGATCGCCGCGCATATCGCCGAATTCGACCGCGGGCGCGTGCGCCGGCGCGACGGCGTCTATGTCGATTCGGCCACGCTCCGGCCGGCCGACATCGCACCGGGGACACGCGGGCGGGTGACCATGCGCAATCTGGGCCTCAACGGCCGCATGGCCAATCAGCTGCTGCAATGGGCGTTCTTGAATTTCTACGCCTGGCGCCACGATCTGCGCCTCGAAGCGCCGGTCTTCCCGGCCGCCGCGGCGATCGGCGCGGTGCCGGAGCCGGTGTCGCGCGACCTGCCGACGTTGCGCTACGCGCCCTTCGAAGACGAAGCGGCCCTCGCCTTGTGGGATATGGACGCGCCTTTGATCGACGTCGATTTCGACGGTTATTTCCAGGAGCTTCCGGCGTGCTGGGCGCCGCATCGCGCGCTGTTCCGCAAGCTGCTGCGCTTCGGCGCCGAGGCGGCGGCCGATGCCTGGCGTGACGCGATTCCGGGTCCGGTGATCGCCGTGCATGTAAGGCGCGGCGATCTGGCCGATCCCGCCCATGCCGCGATTCCGCAATTCGCCCCCGTGCCGCTCGACTGGTACGTCGCTTGGGTCGAGGGCGAATTGGCCCGGCTGCCGGGCGCGCGGCTTTATATCGCCACCGACAGCCCGGACGCGGTGCGGCCGACCTTCGCGCGCTTCGATCCTTTACCCGTCGCTTCCTTCGCCGAAGATGGGCGCGTGGGCGATTTAATGGCGCTGGCGCGGGCGGATGCCCTCGCTTTCGGCAATTCGTCGTTCGGGCGGATCGCGGCGTTGTTGGCCGAGGACGGTCAAGCTCAGGCGGCGGCGGATTTCCGTGCGGCAGCGATCACGCCGTGTCGGGCGTGGATCGAGCACGGCTTCTGGCGGCGTTTCGGGCCGGCGCCCGCGCCCGTCGATCCGCGCGCGCGGCTGGCGCTAGCCCCCCGAACCGAGAGCTGGCGCAAGCGCCTCAAGCGCCGGATCCGCCGGGCGTTTTCAGGAAGCGCTTGAGCCGGCACAATGATCGGTTGGCGCGCTTCGCGATGCGCCGTCGGCCGGTCGATATCGGCTTGGAGCTTGCCCTTGAAGGTCCCGGTCTCGACGAAATTCGCCAAGCCGAGCTGGGACTTGAGCAAAGTGGCCAAGGGTCGCGGGATGCCGAAATCGATGGCGCCCATGTGGTTGTTCCTGTCGGTCGTGCCGGGTGGCCTCAATCCCCCGCCCGCTTGGCGGGTGAAAGTCACCCCACCGAAGATTCTTTGCGGAATAGGCGGCATGGCTCTTGCGTTCTGATCGCGGACGGGGAATCGATAGCCCCCCGCCCGCGAAAGGATCGGCCATGGCCGACATGATCGCCCGAACCACCGCCAAGTCGCCCCGGAAACTGGGCAAGCTGCAGGCGTTGGCGATCGCGCTCGCGATGATTTTGGCGGGTGTCGCGATCGCGCGCGCGGATTACGCGCCCGTCACGTCGGCCGCGCAAATCCCGGAAAGCTTCCGCTGAGCACGTATCTGCTGGTGGCGCTGGGCAGCGCCTTGGGCGGGGCCGCGCGCCACGGCGTGTCGGAAGCCATCTTGCGTCACGCCGATCCGGCGGGCCTGCCGTGGTGGACGATCCTGGTGAACGTCACCGGCAGTTTCGCGATCGGCTATTTCGCCCAGAGCTTGGCGGACGATGCGAGCGGGATGCGTGCCTTCCTGCTCGCGGGCGTGCTCGGCGGCTACACGACGTTCTCGGCGTTCTCGCTGCAGACCCTCGACCTCGCGCGCGCCGGCGATTGGACGGGTGCGGCGATGAACGTCGCCCTGTCGGTCGTTCTGTGCTTGATCGCGGTGGCGTTGGGATTCTGGGCGGGCCGAAGCTAAGCCTGCTTGGCGTGCACGATCGAGCGGCGGATTTTTCGCGCTTTGGCGAACAGCCGTTCGAGCGTCGCGCCCTCGTCGTGGCGGATCGCCTTCTGCATGAGTGCTATATCCTCGTAAAGCCGGCCGAGCATTTCGAGCACGGCGTCCTTGTTGGCGAGGAACACGTCGCGCCACATCACGGGATCGGAGGCCGCCACGCGCGTGAAATCGCGGAAGCCGCTGGCCGAGTATTTGATCACCTCGGCGCGCAACGTGCCTTCCAGATCGCTCGCCGTGTTCACGATCGTGTAGGCGATCAGATGCGGCACATGGCTGGTGATGGCGAGCACACGATCGTGGTGGCTGGGCGTCATGCGCGCGGTCTTCGAACCCAAGCGCGTCCAGAACGCTTCGACCTTCGCGGCCGCCGTCTTGGGCGTGCCGCGCGCGGGCGTGACGATGCACCAGCGCCCGGCGAACAATTCCGCGAAGCCCGATTCGGGGCCCGAATTCTCGGTGCCCGCGATGGGATGGGCCGGAATCAAATGCCGTCCGGCTTGCAGCGCGCCACCCAGATCTTCGACGGCCGGGCGCTTGACCGAGCCGACATCCGACAAGATCGCACCCGGCTTCAACGCCGTGCCGAGCGCGCGGCCGAGCTTGGCGTAGGTCGACAGCGGCGTGCACACGATCACCAGATCCGCCCCCGCCGCCGCCGTGGCGGGATCGGACAAGACCGCGTCGGCGAGCTTCAACTTGGCGATCGTTTTGCGCGCTTGGGCGGAGGCGTCGCACGCCACGATCTTGCGCGCCGCCCCCGTCAGCCGCGCCGCGCGCGCGATCGACGAGCCGATCAGCCCGAATCCCACGATCGCCAGCGTATCGACGATGGGTTTGGCCATGCTCAGGCTTTCATGAAATCGGCGAGGGCGGCGAGCACGTCGCGCATTTCCGCTTCGGTGCCGAGCGTCACGCGCAGGAAATCGGGCAGGCCGTAATTCCCCACGGCGCGCGGAATGATCGCGCGGCCCATCAGGAACTCGTTGGCGGCGGCGGCGGTCTTGCCGGCCTTGGGGAACTCGACCAGCACGAAATTCCCGACCGAGGGCAAAGCCGTCAATCCGAGCTTGGCGAGTTCGCCCGGGAACCAGGCGAGCATGCGCTCGTTATGCGCGCGGCTGGCGTCTTGATGGGCCATGTCTTCGAGGGCGGCCACGCCGGCGGCTTGTGCGGCGGCCGACACGTTGAACGGCCCGCGCACGCGGCCCAGCACATCGACCACGTTTTCGGGCGCGTAAGCCCAGCCCAGGCGCATCCCGCCCATCGCGAAGATCTTGGAGAAGGTGCGCAGCATCACCGTATTGGCACCCGCATCGACCAGCTCGGTCCCGGCCGAGTAATCGTTGCGCGAGACGTATTCGGCATAGGCGGCGTCGATCACCAGCAGCACATGCGGCGGCAGGCCCTCGCGCAGGCGCTTGAGTTCCGCACCCGTGACGAACGAGCCCGTCGGATTGTTGGGATTGGCGACGAAGCACAGCTTGGTCTTCGGCCCGGCCTTGGCGATCAAGGCTTCGATGTCGGCGCGATAGCCTTTCTCGGCGGCCGTCACCGGCGTGGCGCCGGCCGCGTGCGCGGCGATCGGATACATCACGAAGCCGTATTGGCTGTAGAGCACCTCGTCGCCCGGACCGGCATAGGCCTTGATCAGCAGTGCGATCAGTTCGTCCGAGCCCGCTCCGCACACGATGCGCGCGGGATCCAAGCCGAAGCGCTTGCCGATGGCGTCGCGCAACGCGCTCGCCCCGCCATCGGGATAGCGATGCATCTCGGCGGCGGCTTTGGCCGCGGCTTCGACGGCCTTGGGCGACGGGCCCAGCGCGCCTTCGTTGGACGACAGCTTGATCGGCTTGCGCCCGCCGGGCACCGAGGATTTGCCGCCGACATAGGGCGAGATTTCCATCACGCCGGGTTTGGGTTCCGGACGGCTCATTTGCGCGTTCCTTTGCTTCGAGATCCGCTCGCTTGGTGCTGCGTGGCGCCCGGCGCCAGCGCCAAGGGCAAAGCGTAGCCCCCGGCCAGCCGCGCGCGGCCGTCGCGTCCGGCCAGCTCCGCCAGGCGCGGATCGCCGGGTGCGAGCGCCCCGCCGCACAGACACAGCGTATGCACGCCTTGGCCGTCTTCGGTTTCGGCCAGCACGCGCATGAATTCGAGCCGGGCGGTGGCGAAGCGCTTGGCGATCTTGGGGCGCGACTGCGCCTCCGCCGATTCGAGGATCACGAGCGAACGATCCTCGCCCGACGGTTCGAAGGCTTGGCGCCCGACGACCATCGCCCCGGGTTGCATCTCGGTGCCGTCGACCGGCAGGCGCGCCAGGACTTGCGCGTCGCCGGGGGTCAGGCGCGTCCACCAGGCTTGCGCGGAATCCTCGGGCGAGGGGAACAGCGCCAGTTGCACCGCGCCGTCGACCAGCTTGGCGAACAGCGTGCCCGGCGTGCCGACCTCGACCAAGGGCACGGCCAGCCCGTAATGCCGGCGCGCCAGATCGATCAGGGCCGGCTTGTCGAGCGTGCCGATCGCGAACGGGCCTTGCAGGCGCGTGAAGCTGGTCATCGTGTCGCGCCAGATCCGCACGACCAAATCGGCGGGCAGCGCCCCTTCGCGGCGCGCGATCAAGCGGCGCAAGATCGCGATCTCGCGGCCCGGCCGGGCGAGCACGCCCGCGGCACCGCCCTTCGCGGCCTGCACCTCGGCCATCGCGCGCGCGCGGTCCATCAGCAGATCGAGCAGCTTGTCGTCGATCGCGTCGATGCGCCGGCGGATCGCGGCCAGTTTGTCGTCGTTCGCGTCCATCGCCGGGAAAATGCCACGGATCGCGCGGGCTTGCGACGCTTGAATCCCGTCCGGCTTTGCCCCATCTTCGCGCGACCTTTCCCGGACAAAACGCCCTTGGCCGCCACACCCCGTATCGCCGCGGTCGACATGACCGCCCCGGATTTTCCCGGCAAACGCTTCGAGATTCCGGCGTCGGCGCCGTTGCGGCTCGATTCGGGCGTGTCGTTCGGCCCCGTCACGGTCGCCTACCAAACCTATGGCGCGCCCAATGCCGACCGCACCAACGCCATTCTGGTCTGCCACGCGCTGACCGGCGACCAGTTCGTCGCCGAGACCCACCCCATCACCGGCAAGCCCGGCTGGTGGGAAGCGATCGTGGGGCCGGGCAAGCTGCTCGACACCGACCGCTATTGGGTGATCTGCGCCAACGTGCTGGGCGGCTGCATGGGCTCGACGGGCCCGAAATCCGTCGATCCCGCGACGGGCAAGCCCTATGGCCTGTCGTTCCCGGTGATCACCGTGGGCGACATGGTCCAAGCGCAGATGCGCTTGCTCGACCATCTGGGCGTCGAGCAGCTGTTCTGCGCCATCGGCGGCTCGATGGGCGGCATGCAAGTGCTCGATCTGGTCTCCACATATCCCGAGCGCGTCTTCGCCGCCGTGCCGGTGGCCACGTCGTACCGGCACTCGGCGCAGAACATCGCCTTCCACGAGGTCGGCCGCCAAGCGATCATGGCCGATCCGGATTGGTGCTCCGGGGATTATCTCGCCGCCGGCACGCTCCCGCATCGCGGTCTGGCCGTGGCGCGCATGGCCGCGCATGTGACCTATCTGTCGGAGCAGGCGCTGCATCGGAAATTCGGGCGGCGGCTGCAGGATCGCCAGGCGCTGTCCTACGGCTTCGACGCCGATTTCCAGGTCGAGTCCTATCTGCGCCATCAAGGCTCGACCTTCGTCGATCGGTTCGACGCCAATTCGTATCTCTACATCACCCGCGCCATGGATTATTTCGACCTGCAGGCCGAGCATGGCGGCGCGCTGCCGGCGGCCTTCGAAGGCACCCAGACGCGGTTTTGCGTGGTGAGCTTCACCTCGGATTGGCTGTTCCCGACCGCCGAAAGCCGCACGCTGGTGCATGCGTTGAACGCCGCCGCGGCCAACGTCTCGTTCGTCGAGATCGTGTCGGACAAAGGCCACGACGCCTTCCTGCTCGACGAGCCCGAGTTCCACGCCACGCTGCAAGGCTTCCTCGACGGCTGCGCCGAGCGCCGGGGCTTGCGCACCCGATGACCGAGCCCGGCGCCCTGCCGGCGGCGGCGCAAAGCCGGCCGCGCGCCTCGATCCGCGTGGATCTGCGCACGATCGGCGAGATGATCGAGCCCGGGTCGCGCGTGCTGGATATCGGCTGCGGCGACGGCGCGCTGCTCGATTGGCTCAGCCACGAAAAGAACGTCGACGGCCGCGGGATCGAGCTCAGCCAGGCCGGCGTGAACGCGTGCGTGGCGCAAGGCCTGTCGGTGATCCAGGGCGATGCCGACACCGATCTCAAGGACTACCCGACCGGTGCCTTCGACTACGCGATCTTGTCGCAGACGCTGCAGGCGACCTGGAGCCCCAAGGCCGTGCTCGGCGATCTGGTGCGCATCGGCAAGCGCGCCATCGTGTCCTTCCCGAATTTCGGCGTCTGGCATGTGCGCCTCAGGCTGTTGTTCGGCGGCAAGATGCCGGTGACCGATTCGCTCGATCAATCCTGGTACGAAACGCCCAACATCCATCTGTGCACGATCGACGATTTCGTCGAATTGTGCCGCGCGCTCGAGATCGAGATCGAGTACGCGCAAGTGCTCGACGCCGCCGGAAGGGCCAAGAGCCTGAACGCGCCGGGCCGGCTCGCCAATCTCCTGGGCGAGCAAGGCTTGTTCGTGTTGAAGCGCGCGGGCCGGGGCGGCTCGCCCTAAGCGCGAGCATCGATCCAACGTTGACATTTCAAGGCTGGGCGCCGAAAAGAATAGGGCGCCCCTTGCGGGGCGCCCGTCGTCAGGTGTCCGTCACGGTCGCCCGCGCTGCCGACATTGTTCCCAACGCATCAAAGACAAAAATACCGCTTGTGCGCGAATATGTCAATCTCCGACCCCGCCGACATCGCGCGCACCAAACGGCTTTTTTCGGCAGAGCGGCTTGCTTCCTTCGTGCGGCTGGCGGGGACGGATTCCGGCGCCATCGCATTGCATCTCCAAACGATGCGCATCGCCGCCGCGCTGATGCCGATCGTCGGACTTCTGGAGATCGCGATACGCAATGCCATCGCGGATCGGCTGTCGGCGGTTCATGGGACGACGGACTGGATCAGGGCGCCCAGAGCACCATTCGAATGGAAGGAGGATGAAGTCGCCGGAATTCGACGCGCCATCGCGTATGCCCAGCGATCGAGTTACGCCAAACTCGACAATCGGCAAAAACAAGCTCTCGACAAGGCGGCCTTTCCCGTTGGTGTTCCGTCGCAGCTTCCCCACGCGAAGCGAGTGAGGGAGAGACAGAAGCGGATCGCCATATCGACCGATCAGATCGTCGTACAGCTGACGATTTTCTTCTGGAAGCGTTTGTTTTCGTCCGACTACGAGGCGACGCTCTGGAAGCCCGCTTTGCGCGGACTGTTCCCGAACAAAGCGATCGGCCGCGCCGTCGTATCGACGCATCTGGAATCGCTCTATGACGCGCGCAATCGCATCGCGCATCACGAGCCAATGCACGGCAAACGTCTCCGCGAAGCCCTCAAGGCGATCGACTTCGTCATCGAGAATTTCGAACGGCGATCGCCCGATCCGAACTCCCTGCTTGCTCGCTTGACCGCCGACATGCGCGCCGATCTGCGCCGCGAAGTCGCCGCGCTCGAGGCGCTGCTCGCGGCGTTCCGGTCGCGCGATGCCGGAACCTAAGCGGTTGAAGCGCGCCTGAGGGCGCACTACAGTCCCCGTCATACAAAGTCTTCCGGGAGGCTCTTCGCCATGAAATTCCGCGTTCTCGCCGCCGGCCTGTTGGCCGCCGGATTCGCCTTCGCACCCCACGCGCACGCCCAGCAGCGCGTCACGCTCAAATCGGCGTCGTCGGGCTCGTCCTATTACGTGATGACGGTCCAGCTCTCCGAGGTGTTGCGCACCGCGACCAACGGGCGCATCACCGCGACGGTCGAGGAAAGCCAAGGCTCGGTGCAGAACGTGCGCGAGGCGCCGCGCCGCCCGGGCAATTTCGTCTACACCGCACCGCCCTCGACCGTGCGCGACGCGCAAGCGGGCCGCGCGCCCTTCACCGACGGTGCCGACTACAATTCCATCCGCACGCT
>JAMNXK010000622.1 GCA_023653245.1 Tagaea sp. | reverse complement strand
CGGGCCACACGCCGGGCGTGCTCGGCTGGACCCAGCGCGGCGAGATCGCCGAGCAGCTCGCCGAAGCCAAGGCCCAGCGCGCGCCTTTCGTCTCCCGCATCGAGCGCGCCTCGCTCGACGAGATCCGCCGCTCGAGCGATCTGTTGAACTTCGCCATGGCCGGCGGGCGTTCGGTCTTCGCCGAAAATTGCGTGCCCTGCCACGGTGCAGGCGGGGCGGGGCTGAAGGGTTTTCCGGGCCTGGCGGACGATTCCTGGCTGTGGGGCGGCACGCTCGCCGACATCCAGACGACCATCGCCTTCGGCATCCGCAACGCCAGCGCCGAGTCGCGCACCAGCGTGATGCCGAAATTCGGCGCCGACGGCTTGCTGACCGAGCGCCAGATCGACGACGTGGCGGAGTACGTGCTCGCTCTGTCGCGCCGCCCGGGCAACGCCGAGGCCGCCAAGCGCGGCGAGACGGTGTACGCCGAGAACTGTGCCGCCTGCCATCAGGAGAACGGCACGGGTTCGACCGAGTTGGGCGCGCCGAACCTCACCGCCAATATCTGGGTCTATGGCGGCGACAAGGCGACGATCGTCGAAACGATCCGCAATTCGCGCGCCGGCTCGATGCCGGCGTGGACGGGCCGGCTCGACGACGCGACGATCAAGATGCTGGCCGTCTACGTCCACGCTTTGGGCGGAGGCAAATAGCCCGCCATGGACGGCGGCACGATCGAAACGCAGGCGCGCGACGTCGCGATCCACGACGCGCGTTCGATCGCGGTCCAGAAGAAGGAGCTGCCGCTCTACGTCGATCGGATCAAGGTCCATCCGAAGGACGTGCGCGGCGCGTTCCGCCGCATCAAATGGGCGGTGCTCGCGTTCTGCCTGTCCGTCTATTACGTCGCACCGTTCTTGCGCTGGGATCGCGGGCCCACGGCGCCGGACCAAGCCATCCTCATCGATCTGCCCGGCCGCAAAGCCTATTTCTTCATGATCGAGATCTGGCCGCAGGAGGTCTATTTCCTCACCGGCTTGCTGATCCTGGCGGCGATCGGGCTGTTCTTGATCACGTCGCTGTTCGGCCGTCTGTGGTGCGGCTACGCCTGTCCGCAGACCGTGTGGACCGATCTGTTCATGTGGGTCGAGCGCAAGATCGAGGGCGACCGCAACGCGCGCCTGAAGCTCGACGCCGCCCCCTACACCGCCGGCAAGATCGCCAAGCGCGCGGCCAAGCACGCGGCGTGGCTCGCCATCGCGCTGGCGACCGGCGGGGCCTGGGTGCTTTACTTCGCCGACGCCCCCACGACGTTGCGCGAGATCTTCGCGGGCGAAGCGAGCTTCACCCAGTATTTCTTCGTCGGGCTGTTCGCGACCACGACCTATGTGCTCGCCGGTTTGGCGCGCGAGCAGGTCTGCACCTATATGTGCCCGTGGCCGCGCTTCCAAAGCGCTATGCTCGACGACCAAAGCTACGTCGTCACCTACGAAAGCTGGCGCGGCGAAAAGCGCGGCAAGCTCGCCAAGGCGGCACCGGGAATCGATCCCTGGCTCGGCCGCGGCGATTGCGTCGACTGCAACGCGTGCGTCGCGTCCTGCCCGACGGGCATCGACATCCGCGACGGCCAGCAGCTCGAATGCATCGGCTGCGGCTTGTGCATCGACGCCTGCGACGCGGTGATGGACAAGGTCGGCCGCCCGCGCGGCCTGATCCGTTTCGACACCCTCGCCAACCAATCCTGCCGCGCCGAAGGCAAGCCCGCGCATCACAAGTTCATCCGCCCGCGCACGCTGATCTATGCGGGCGTGCTCGCCGTCGTCGGCACGGTCATGCTGGCCGCGTTGATGCTGCGCACCACCGTCGAGCTCAACGTGCTGCGCGACCGAGCGCCCTTGTTCGTGACGCTGAGCGACGGGCAGATCCGCAACGCCTACACGATCCACGTGCTCAACAAGACGCACGAAGCGCGCGACTTCGCGCTGACGGTGTCGGGCCTGGCGGGCGCCACGCTGGGCGTCGCCGGTTCGGACGCCGCCGCCGGACCGTCCGCGCGGCTCGCCGCCAAGCCCGATTCGGTCGCCAGCTATCGCGTGTTCGTCACGGTGCCGGCCGAGACGGTCGCCGCGCGCGCGTCGTCGCCGGTGCGTTTCGATCTGCGCCTGGAGAACGGTCCGGACTCGGCGCGCTACGATTCGGTCTTTCTCGCCCCCGGCAAGTAGGAGACGCGACATGTCCGCCTTGGCTCGCTTCGATCCCAACCGCCATCTTTGGCTGGTCTATCCCATCGCCTTCGTGGCGGTACTGATCGCCAACGGGGCGCTGGTCTATTTCGCGCTGTCGAGCTGGCCGGGTCTCGCCTACGACAACGCCTTCGAGCGCGGGCGCAAATACAACCAAGTCCTGCGCGAGGAAGACCGCGAGTCCAAGCTCGGCTGGCGCTTGGAAGCGCAATACGAAGCGACCGGCACGCGCGCCGGGACGCTGACCTTGCGCGCCGCCGATCGCGACGGCCGGCCGCTCGGCGATCTCGGCGTGGCCGCCACGCTCGTGCGCCCGGTGGGCGGTGCCGCGCCGGATCGCGCGCTCGAGCTGCGCGCGACGGCGCCGGGCGTCTATGCCGCGACGATCGAGGTGCCGGCG
>JAMNXK010000621.1 GCA_023653245.1 Tagaea sp. | reverse complement strand
TGGCTCAAGATCCAGGAAGACGCGGGCATCGATTGCGTGACCGAGGGCGAGCAATCGCGCCAGCATTTCGTGCACGGCTTTGTCGAGTTCGTCGACGGCATCGACACCGAGCACAAAGTGGCGATGGGCATCCGCAACGACCGCTACGAAGCGATCGTGCCCCAGGTCGTGGCCCCCTTGCGCGCGAAAGGCCGCGCGCATGCCACCGAAGCGGCGATCATGCGCGCGCGCACCAAACGCCAAACGCGCTTCACCTTGCCCGGCCCGATGACCATCATGGACACGGTCAAGGACGCGCATTACGGCGACCGGGTGAAGACCGCGATGGCTTTCGCCGATCTGCTCAACGCCGAGGCGCGCGCGTTGGAGAAGGACGGGATCGACGTCATCCAGTTCGACGAGCCGGCCTTCAACGCCTATACCGAGCAGGCCGCCGGCTGGGGCATCGAAGCGCTGCATCGCGCGCTCGACGGGCTCACATGCAAGACGGCCGTGCATATCTGCTACGGCTACGGCATCAAGGCCAATATCGACTGGAAACTGAGCCTCGGCTCGGAATGGCGCCAATACGAGGCGTTCTTCCCGGCGCTGGCCAAGTCCCGCGTGCATCAAGTGGCGCTCGAATGCATGCACTCCCACGTGCCGCCCGATCTGATGGCGTTGCTCGACGGCAAAGAGGTGATCGTCGGCGCCATCGACGTCGCCACCGATCTGATCGAAACGCCCGAGGAAATCGCCGACATGGTCGGCCGCGTGCTCAAGCACGTGCCCAAGGACAAAATGATCCTGGGCACGAATTGCGGCCTCGCGCCGCTCGATTGCGACGTGGCGATCGCCAAGCTCGACGCGCTCGGCAAGGGGGCGGCCCTCGCGCGCGCCCGGTACGGCTGATGGGCGACCGGCGTCTGGCGCTGGTCCTGTTCTTCGTCGTCCCGGCCACTTTCGCGTCCAACATGCTCGCGGCACGCTGGGTCGCGGGCGAGATTCCGCCCGTGGCGATGGCGTTCTGGCGCTGGGCGCTGACGCTGGCGATCCTGCTGCCTTTCGTCGCGGGCGCTTTATGGCGCGGGCGCGAGGAGCTGCGCCGCGACTGGCGCGGCTATTTGTGGCTCGGCTTTCTCGGGATGGGGGTGTGCGGGGCGCCGGTCTATCTCGCGGGCGTCACGACCACGGCGACGAATATCGGGCTCATCTACGCCGCCTCGCCGGTGTTGATCGTGCTCTTCGCGCGTTTCGGCTACGGCGAAACGGTCGGCGCGCGGCGCGCGCTCGGCATCGCGCTGGCGCTGGCGGGCACGCTGTGGATCGTGGCGCGCGGGAATCCGGCCGCGTTCTGGCGTCTCGATTTCGTGCCGGGCGATCTGCTGATCGTGATGGCGATGGCGGCGTGGTCGATCTATTCGGTGCTGCTCAAGCATCGCAAAACAAGCTTCGATCCGACGACGCGGCTGGCGGCCATCGTGGCGGGCGGGGTGCTGGTGAACCTGCCGTTCCTGATCGGCGAAGCGGCGATATACGGGTCGCCCGGCTACGGCGCGCAAGACTGGCTGGTGTTCCTGTTCTTGGCGCTGGTGCCGGGGATCGGGTCGTATCTCGGCTATTCGATCGTGGTCGGGGCCTTGGGGGCGGGGGCGGCCAGCCTCGTCATGTATCTCATCCCGCTTTACAACGCCGGCCTCGCCTGGCTGATCCTCGACGAGCGTCTGGCGCTCTACCATCTCGTGGGTGCGGCGCTCCTCTTGCCGGGGCTGTATTTGGGCACGCGCGCTACGAAGTGACCAGGCGTGCGGCCGCCGCGCGCGTTTCGGCCAGATCCTTGCCGCGCAACAGGCTCTGGCCGAACAGGAAGGCGTAGAACAGCAGCGCGCGGGCGGGGGCGTCGGCATGGCCCAGCCCGGCGAACAGTGCCGCCACGCGCGCCAGGCGCTCGCCGTCCACCGCCTCGACCGCGCGCGCGGCCAGCGGCATGCGGCGGATGGCGAGCTCCACCGCCAAGCCCTTGGGGTTCGGCGCGCGCATATAGAGATCGACCAACGCCAGCAAAGCGGGCCGCGGGGCGGCAGCTTGCGTCTGCCGGCGGATCGCGGCGACGCGCCCTTCGGCCCAAGCGGCCACGGCCGCGTCGAGCAGCGCCTCGCGGTCCTTGAAATGCCAATAGAAACTGCCCTTGGTCACGCCCAGGCGTCGGGCCAAGACTTCGACCCGCACCCCGGCCTCACCCGCGCGCGCCAGCGCGTCGAGGGCGGCGTCGATCCAATCGCCGGCGGCGAGACGGGTTGACTTGGCGGCGGCCATTCCATACGGTAGCGTATGGAAACGCCGGACGGAAGGGGTTCCATGAAAGTCGATCCCAGCGATCCCGAGTGGGAAGCCAAGCTGCGCGACTCCTTCGCCCGCCAAGGGGCGATGGCGACGGTGGGCGCGCGGCTCGCGCGCGTCGCCCCCGGCGAGGTCGATATCGAGGTGACGCGCCATGCCGCGATCCAGCAGCAGCACGGCTACGTGCATGGCGGCGTGGTCGGGATGATCGCGGATTCGGCCGGCGGCTATGCGGGGTTCTCGACCATGCCGCCCGGTGCGTCGGTCCTGACGGTCGAGTACAAGATGAACTTGCTGAGCCCCGCC
>JAMNXK010000620.1 GCA_023653245.1 Tagaea sp. | reverse complement strand
TCGACCAGGTCCGCGACGCGGCGGGTCATCTGCTCGAACTTGAAATCGGGAAAGCGGAAGGCCCAGCCGCGCGCGCGCGCGGCGATCTCCTCGGCCTGCTTGGCCGCGTCTTCGACCGAACGCAAGCGCGCGTTGGGATGCGCCGCCGGATCGACAGGCGCCGCCGGCGCTTCGAACGACGCGCTCACGCGCGCCCAGCGCAGATCGCGGTCCTGGACGATATCGATGCGCACGACCAGACCGTCGAAGGTCCGGTACTCGGCGCGCTCCTTGGCGGCGTCGAAATCCAGCCCCTCGGCCTTGCGCGCATCCTCCAGATCGAGGCCTTCGAGTGCCGAGGCGAGCAGGTTCACGTCGAAGGAGGATTTGACCTTTTGGTCGTCCGGCACGCCGGCGAGTTCGACGTCGGCGTCGCCGGGCCCCGGCTTGGCCGCCGATAGCCGCTCGCCGTCGATGGCGCGAAGTTCGACCTTGGCCACGCGCTCGCGTTCGACGTTCGCCACGCGCCGTTCGAGCCATTTGGCGGCGTCGCGCTCGGGCGCCAGACGGCCGCGCGCCAGGAAGACCTGGTTCTCGCCGGCACGGCGCACGAACGTGCCGTCGCCGGCCGTGCCTTGGCGGCCCATGCGCGAGCGGCCGACCAAAAGATCGGCGATCGCCGTCCCGGACGCGTCGAGCAGCGTCACGCGCATGGCTTTTTGATCCTTGGCCGCGCCGTCCAGATCGAGTTCGGCGTGCAGCGCCGGGTTGGCGGTGCGCGATTCGAGCACGCGCAACGCGCCCAATTCGAGCAGGAAGCGCCGCGCCTGATCGGCTTCGACCGGATAGGAATCGCGCTCGGGCATGACCCAGCTTTCGCCGTCGCGCTTGAGCGAGAACGCCGCCCCGTCGCGCTCCAGGCGCACCGACGCGATCGCCGAAGCGCGCGGCGCCAATTGCGCGAACACCAGCTCGCCCGCCATGCGATCGGCCGGCGCCGTGTCGCGCGCGGCGTTGACGTAGATCGCCGCCCCGCCCGCGAGGGCGGCGGCGGCGGCGAGCACGATCAAGGTCTTGGCGCGCATGTTCCCGGTCTCCTCAGGCGGCGGCGCGGCGGCGCTTGCGCGCGCGCAGCCAGCCCAGCACGATCGCCGCGAGCGCGACCAAGGCCGGAATCGCGGCGATGTTGATCGCCTTGGTCGTGGTCTGCAGGCGCTCGATATCCTTGCGCAGCTCGCCTTGCACGTCGCGCAGCTCCCGACGGAGCCCCAAGACCTCGCCGCGGAAGCGCTCGATCTCGGCCTGCTGCTCGGGGCCGACGAAAGCGCGGTTGGTCTCCTCGCGGGGGCCTCCGCGGCCCTGGAGCTGCGCCAGACGCTGCTCGGTCTCGCGCAGCTTTTCCTGAAGCTCGCGCTCCTTGGCGCGGAAGCGCTGCTCGGCGTCGCGCTGGATGTTCTGCAGCGCCGTGAAGGGCCGTTGCGACAGCCCGCGGCCGCGCAGGCCGATGAGCTCGGACGAGCCGAGCAGATTGTCGACCGCGTTGACCACGAAATCGCCGTTATAGGCCGCGGGCACGGCCACGCGCTGGCCGAAGAATTCCTGGGTCGTGACCCAGAACCGGTCGTCGAGCATGTCGGTGTCGGCGATCACGATGGCGTTGAAGGGCCCTTGCGAGCGCGCGAGATGCGGCTGGGGATTGGCGGGCGCTTCCTGCCCGGCTTCGGGGGCCGGTGCCGCCTCGAAGGCGGAGGAAATCGTGCCGCGCAGCCGCGCCGCGACGACCAGCGATTCGCCCGACGGCTGGAAGGTCGCGAGCAATTGCACCGGATCGGGCTGCATGCGCACGCCGTCCGCCTCGATCGACTGGGACTGCGCCGAGCTGCGGATCAGCGGCTGGAACTCGATCGCCGCCCCGTCCTTCTTGCGCAGGATGCCGGCCGAGGCCATCTGGATCACGTTGGCCTCGGTCAGCAGCACGTCGGTGCGGTCGAAATTCTGTTCGCGCAGGCTGAGCCACAGCACGTAATCGACCGCGCGCACGCGCGCTTCGGTGCCCGCGTTCACGCGCCGCGCGGCCAGGCGATCGCCGACCAGACGGTCGGGCACCATCTCGATCCCCCACGCGTCGAATAGCTTCGTGAGCTCGGAGGACGTCGAGGCGGCCATCGCCATCGGCCCGCCGCGGCCCATCTCCGATTCCGCGTGCGGATCGACGAACACCAGCAGGCGCCCGCCGCGCATGGCGAATTGGTCGATGGCGTAGAGCGTGCGCTCGGGCAGTTGCTTGGGATGGACGAGCACGAGCACGCCGATCTCGGCCGGAATCTCGGCCGCGTCGGCCGAAACCGCGCGGATCTCGAAGAATTGCTGGAGCTGCGAGAAGATCGCCGCCGGCGGCGTCGGGCGCATCGAGCGGAACTCGCCCGCGAGCTGGATCGACGACAAGAGGCCGACGATCGGCTTCTTGGGCGTGGCGAGGTTGTAGACGAGCTTGGTGAGATCGTATTCGAGGAAGCGCTCGCGATCGGGCTGGAAGAAGGCGATGACCTCGTCCTTGTCGCCCGAATTGGACCCCGCGAGGCCGAAATACACGATCTCGCCTTGCTGGTTGAGCGGCACGCCCTGCAGGCCGAAGGCGACCGCGCGATC
>JAMNXK010000619.1 GCA_023653245.1 Tagaea sp. | reverse complement strand
TTCGCCTTCCAGCACACCGCGATCACGCCCTTGGCCGAGCGCGCGGTCAGGATCTTGTCGACCGCGTCGGCGCGGATCGCGGCGAGCTCGGCCAAAGCGAGCTTCACGAACAGCTTCTCGCCGCCTTGCGCGGCCGCCACGATCGCGGCGTCGTCGAGCTTCTTCTCGCGGCGCAGACGCTTGACCTTGTCGCCGACGGTCTCGCCTTCCCCGCCGCCGCCGCCCGCGGCCCAATCGGGATCGGCGACGTTGCGCTTCTTGCCGAGGCCGGTCGTGTCGTCCACCCCGCCGCCGCCCGCTTCGGCGATGCGCTTGCGCACTTCGGCGGTGACCGCTTCCTTTGTCGCGGGGTCGAGATCGGGGCGCGCTTGCAGGCGCTGGGCGAAGGCTTCGGCCACGAAAGCGGCGATTTTGAGCGCCGCCTTGTTCGACAGCTGCGGCCGGTCGACCAAAGGCCCGTGCCAGCTGGGGCGCGAGGGCGCCTTGTCGAGCACGAGGTCGAGCGTCTCCTCGCGGATCTGCGCAGAGGAATTGCCCAGCAGCGTGGCCACGGCTTCGATGTCGTCGGATTGGACGATCGCGTCGGAGAGCCTTTCCGAGACGCCCGCGCGCTTGGCGACGAAGCTGTTCGCACCCTCGGCGAACTTGCCCTTGACGATCTCGATCAGGTCTTCGTCGGTGAGCAGCGGCGAAAACTGCAGCACCGGGGCGGCGACGACGAGCTCGGCGTCGCGCGCGAGCTGCTTGACCAGCTCGGGCGGCGCGTCGGCGACGTCCTTCAAGGTTTCGGCGACCACGCCGCGCACGCGCGCGGCGGTGTCTTTGGCCAGCACCTCCAGCGTCTGCATGATGCGCTGGCGTGCGGCGTCCTGCTCGCCCGGCTTGAGGCCGGGCAGCACGCGCTGAACCTTGCCCGCGAGGCCCGCGCGCACGTCCACGCTCGAATCCCCGGCGAGTTTCATGTCGGCCTGCCAAGGCAGCGCCGAATTGTCGGCGAGCGCCTGGCGCACTTCCGGCGAGACGTCGTCGGTCAGGTAATAGAGCAGCTCGGGCCGCAAATCGGTGCGCTTGGCCATATTCGCCCGGATGAAAACATCCGGGTCGTTCAACATGCGCTTGGCGGATTCGTATTCGGACTTATCCATGGCTCGGAAATCAATGGCTGGGTGGTTGGGCCGGGGCGGAATGCGGGGCGATGGCGTAGGTGCCTTTGCCCTTGCGCTTGACCTCGTACATGGCGCCGTCGCCGCGCACGAGGAGTTCGTCGACCGTCTCGGGAATCTTGGGATCGTGCAGCGCCACGCCCGCCGAGAAGCCGAGCGGCTTCTCCGGGCTGGCCGACACGCCCAGCAATTCCGAGCGTAGTTCGAGAATGTGTTTGGCCTTGGCGACGGCGCCGTCGAGATCGGTACGGTCGAGCCAGAGGGCGAATTCGTCGCCGCCCAGGCGCGCGACGAGATCGGTCGCGCGCGTCGCCTTGCGCAACACGCGCGCGACTTGCTTGAGCGCCGTGTCGCCCGCCTGGTGGCCGAGGATGTCGTTCACCGCCTTGAAATTGTCGAGGTCGACATAGACCAGCGCGCCCAGCTCGCCGGTGCGCCGGCAGCCGGTCAGGCGGATTTCGAGTTCGGCGACGAAGCGGCGGCGATTGAGCAGGCCGGTGAGCGCGTCGGTCGACGCCTGGCGGTCGAGCGCTTCGATATGGTCGAGCTGGGCGTGGGCGATGCCCAGCTGTGCGGCGATTTCGGCGAGCACGTCGCGCTCGCCGTCGGTCCAGTCGTCGGCGAAGGGATCGCGGAACAGCGCCACCAGGCCGTTGATCTTGCGCCGGAAGGCGGTCGGCGCGACCAGCGCGCGCCCGCCTTTGGCGCGCAATTCGACCAGCGCGTCGGCCCCTTCGGCCTCGGGACGGTCGAGACGCAGCTTGGTTTCGAAGCGCCGCTCGATGTCCAGATCGGCGGGCACCTCGCCGCCGAAATTGGCGCCGAGGATGAAATCCGGCCGCCCGCCGGAATCGTCGATCGCGCGCCAGATCGCGCAGCCCGCGCCGAGCGCGCGCGCGGTTTCGGTCGCCGCAGCCTTGAGCAAGGCGCCCGCCTCGACCTCGTCGCGCACCGCGCGCACCACATGCGCGATCAGGCGCTCGCGGTTGCGCGCCTCGGCGAGTTCGGCCTCGCGCTCGCGCGTCTCGGTCACGTCGCGCGCGAGCCCGCGCGCGCCGCGCCAGCGCCCGTCGGCGGCGGCCAGCGGCAAGGCCGAAATCTGCACGCACGCGTCGGTGCCGTCCGCGCGGCGCAGCCAAAGCTCGGTCTGTTCGATCGGCTGGCGCGTGAGGAACGGCTCGACCACCGAATCGTCGCCTTCGGTATGGGCGAAGACGTCGGGCTTGCGCCCCAGAAGATCGTCCGCCCGCCAGCCCAGCGCCCCTTGCGGCGACACGAAGGCGAAAGCCCCGTTGGCGTCGGTCTCCCAGGCGAAATCCGACGAGATCTCGACGATATCCTTGTAGCGTTTGCGCGAATCCGCCAGCGCGTTGCGCATGTTGGCCGCCAGGCTGACATCGCGCGCCAGGATCAGGACCGTTTCGCCGGCCGGGACCAGGCTCACGTCGAGGGTCGTCGGCGCCGC
>JAMNXK010000618.1 GCA_023653245.1 Tagaea sp. | reverse complement strand
TCTCCCCCAAATGTTTGTCGCGGCCCCGGTGGGCCCGGCAGGATTCGAACCTGCGACAACACCGTTATGAGCGGCGCGTTCTGACCGCTGAACTACGGGCCCCCGGAACCGGCGGGAACCGGTTTAGCGGTTTTGCGCGCGGGCGGCAAAGGGGGCTATCGCTTGATCCTTAGCTTCGGCGGCTCGCCTGACAACAACTTGTCCAGCATTTTTTGGACGGCACGGCCGGTCTTAAAAGGGAATTTGCGCCAATACGTTTCGAAGTCGACTTTCGTCTCGAACTCGCCCTTGCCTGCCTTCAATGACCCGATATCGACCACGGCGCCGATGTACTCCCGCGTGGTCGAGGACCTTTGACGGGACGCCAGTCGCCAAGTTTCGTGCGCCAGAATATCCACATCCGCGATCCGCGACTCGCTCGTCGGCACGAAGGTATAGAGCACCACGACATCCAGATGGGCCGCGTACGCGTTGAAGGGGCGTAAAGCGCCGGGCCACTTGATGCTCGGCGTTCGGAAGTAGGTGTTGCCCGTCATCAAGGTGATGCGGCTCTCGGTCGCTTTTCCGGACTTCGCGCGACGCGCGACCTTGATATCGACCGCAACGGGCACTGCGCCGAATGGACCGCCGGCGAACTCCATGTCCGGATACGACCGCTCGGTTCCGCGAACGACGTCAATCCCGCCGGCCGCCGCCGCCTTCGCGAGTTGGTCAGCGAGGGAGACCTCGATGACGTTCGCAAGCGCCGCCGGCTCCCGGGGCAGCGCGACGAAGTAGCCGCGCCGCCGCAGCCCGTCCATCAACTCGGCCTCCGTCGCCGCCACGAAAGGAAACTGCGACGATCCGGCGCTTCGGAAGATGGCGACCGGCTCGACGGCGATCTGCGCGCAAGTGCGCCGCAACCATTTCAACGCCGAGCCGGTCACATCCTTCATCGCTCAGTCCTTCGGCGAATGCGGGGTGTACTCTAACAATTCGGTCGGCGTGCAGCGAAGCGCATCGCAAAGAAGCTCCACCGTTTTCAGGGTGGGATTGTAGTCCGCGCGGGAAGCGATGCTGTCTATCGTGGCACGGGATAGGCCCGTCATACGCGCCAAGTCGTCATGCGATAGTCGCCGTCCAAACTGACGTTCGTTCCATTCGATCCCACGTTTCAGTCGTATCGACAGCATTCTGTATTGACAATACAAGAACAGTTGAGTAGGTTGGTTTTCTAGGCGATACTGCTCGCCGATTCCGGCAAGGATATCATCGTATGGCTCGGACGCTCATCAGTCTCTACACCGGCGTCGGCGGACTCGATTTTGGGTTCGAAGCGGCGGGTTTCCGAACCGCCGTTGCCGTCGAGTGGGATCGGACCGCATGCGCGACGATCAGACTGAATCGTCCGCGCTGGGCGGTGATCGAGGGCGACATCGATAGCGTCGATTCGGATAGCATTCTGAAGACAGCCGGGCTGCGTGCCGGCGAGGCAGACGCCCTAATTGCGGGTCCGCCGTGCCAGCCTTTCTCCAAGTCGGGGTATTGGAAACTGGGCGACGCAAGACGATTGGACGATCCGCGCGCCAATACGCTCTCCGCCTTCCTGCGAGTGCTGCGCGATGCCCGTCCGAAAACGTTCCTCCTCGAAAACGTCGCCGGTCTCGCCTTCAAGGGGAAAGACGAAGGCCTTCGGTTTCTCGTCGCTGGTATCGCCGAGGTCAATCGGCAGGCCGGCACGAATTACTCCGTGAATTGGGCGTCTTTGAATGCGGCCGCTTTCGGTGTCCCGCAACTACGCGAGCGGGTCTTTCTCGTCGGCCAGCGCGACGGCGCAAGCTTCGTGTTTCCAAATCCCGATTATGGCCCGGCGCGTGAGGCGCCGCTTCTTGACGCTCGTCCGCCATATCGAACGGTTTGGGATGCGATCGGCGACCTTGCCGAACAAGACGCCGGGGGCTTGGCTGTCGGCGGGAAATGGGCCGACTTGTTGCCTAGCATTCCCGAGGGCCGGAACTACCTACATCACACGCCTCGCGGCGAAGGCTTGCCGCTCTTCGGGTGGCGTACCCGCTACTGGTCATTCTTACTCAAGCTCGCGAAGGACCACCCGAGCTGGACAATCCAAGCGCAGCCCGGTCCTGCGACCGGTCCTTTCCATTGGCTCAATCGAAGGCTTTCCGATTGGGAGCTATGTCGGCTCCAAACCTTCCCGGACAAGATCCTGTTCAATTGCGGTCGCACGGAGATTCAGCGCATGGTCGGAAATGCCGTCCCCTCGCTGCTTGCGGAACGCATCGCTTTGGAGATGCGCTGGCAGTTGCTCGGGGATCGCCGGCGGCAAGCCGCGCCCAAGCTACTTCCACCGGATCGCGGCCGCCCCCCACAACCGGAGAAAGTCGCGAAGGTTCCCGCGCGCTTCCGGACGTTAGCGTCCGATCACCCTGAACACCCAGGCGAAGGGTTGGGCGTCGGAGCGGCGCGCCGCTTGGCCGCCGCCTAACCCCTCAAGTATCCAGGAACGAGCGGAGTTTGCGCGAGCGGCTGGGGTGCTTGAGCTTGCGCAGCGCCTTGGCTTCGATCTGGCGGATGCGCTCGCGCGTCACGTTGAATTGCTGGCCCACCTCTTCGAGCGTGTGATCGGTGTTCATGCCGA
>JAMNXK010000617.1 GCA_023653245.1 Tagaea sp. | reverse complement strand
TGCCACATCTCGGTGCGGCGGCTGCCGCCGTTCTTCGAGCATCGCTATCGCGTGGTGTGGAGCCGGATCGAGCTGGTGAACGATCTCCTGGAGATCGACCACCCGGCGGTGCGCGCGATCCTGCTCGACATGAAGGAAAAGCGCGGGCTGGAAATCCACCACGACGGCGATCTGCCGGCGCGCTCGGGTCTGGGCTCGTCCTCGTCCTTCACGGTCGGGCTGTTGAACGCGCTCTACGCGTTGCGCGGGCGGATGATCTCCAAGCACGATCTGGCGCGCGAGGCCTTGCGCATCGAGCAGGAGGTCATCCGCGAACCCGTGGGCTCGCAAGACCAGATCTGGGCCGCCTATGGCGGGCTCAACCGCATCGATTTCGCGCCCGACGGCGCGTTCGAGGTGACGCCGCTGATTCTGGCGCGCGAGCGGCGCGTGGAGCTCGAATCGAGCCTGATGCTGTTCTTCACCGGCCTGTCGCGCATCGCCATGACCATCGCCAAGAAGCAGATCGCCAATCTCGACGCCAAAGAGCGAAACCTGCACCGCATGCGCCAGATGGTCGACGAGGCGCAAGCCATCATGACCACACCCGCCCGCCCGATGCTCGAGCTGGGCGAGCTGCTGCGCGAGGCTTGGCGGCTCAAGCGCGAATTGGCCGACGGCGTCTCCACGCCCGAGATCGACGCGATCCACGACGCGGCACTCGGCGCGGGCGCCATCGGCGGCAAGCTGCTGGGGGCGGGCGGCGGCGGATTCATGGCGTTCGTGGTGCCGCCCGAAAAGCGCGACGCGGTGCGCGCCGCGCTGCCCGGCCTGATCGAAGTCGGCCTCAAGACCAACGCGCCGGGCAGCCGGATCGTGGTCTACGACCCGCCCGAGGAATTCGTGCGCGGCTGAGCCCGCGCTTGGCGGATTCGGGGCCGCCCGGTACGATCCAGTCTTCCGAGTCGCGCCCCCCGGGACCCATGCCCCCCGCCAAACCATCGACGGCCAAGCCGCCCAAAGCCGATCCCGCCCGCCTCTACCGCGCCGTGCGCCGCATACGGCGCGCGGAGGAAGAGGTCGCGCGCATCTACCCCTCCGACAAGATCAAGAGCCCCGTGCACCTCTCGATCGGCCAGGAAGGCGTGGCCGTGGGCGTGTGCGATCCCTTGGAACCGCGCGACGCGGTCTCGGGCACGTATCGGGGGCATGCCACCTATCTGGCCAAAGGCGGCGATCTGAACGCCATGATGGCCGAGCTGTTCGGCAAAGACACCGGCTGCGCGCGCGGCAAAGGCGGCTCGATGCATCTGGTCGACATGAAGGCCAATGTGCTCGGCTGTTCGGCCGTGGTGGGCACGACCGTGCCGGTCGCCGCCGGATTCGCCCTGGCGCAGAAACGCCTGGGCACGGGCGCCGTGGTCGCCTGCTTCCTGGGCGACGGCGCGACCGAGGAAGGCTGCTTCCCCGAGACCCTCAATTTCGCCGCCTTGCACAAATTGCCGGTGATCTTCGTGTGCGAGAACAACGGCTTCGCCATCCACGAGCCGCTCGCCAAGCGCTGGGCCACGACCAAGCTGTGCGAGCGCGTGCGCACCTACGGCATTCAAGCGACGCGCTTCGCCGATTCCGACACGCTTGCGATCCGCGACCACGTCGCCAAAGCGCTGCCGAAGATGCGCGCGGGCGGCGGCCCCATTTTCCTCGAATGCCTGACCTGGCGCTGGCGCGAGCATGTCGGCCCCGGCGAGGATTACGACGCGGGCTTCCGCTCCAAGGCCGAACTCGCCAAGTGGCAAAAGAAGGACCCGGTCGTGCTGCTCGGCAAGAAGCTCGACAAAGCGGCGAAGGCGAAGATCGATTCCGAGATCGAAGCGGAAATCGCCGCGTCGGTGAAATTCGCCGAGGACTCCCCCTGGCCGGCGGCGAAGGAGCTGTATAGCGATGTCTTCGCCTAAGCTCACCTGGCCCGGCCGGAACGAAGACGGGCGACGGATCTTGCGCTATGTCGATGCGCTGTCCGAAGCCGTGGCGCTGGAAATGGCGCGCGACCCCAAGGTCTTTCTGTTCGGCCTGGACGTCGACGACCATAAATCCATTCAGGGCTCGACGCGCGGATTGCTGGAGAAGTTCGGCAAAGAGCGCGTGTTCACCACGCCCTTGTCCGAGGACGCGATGACCGGTGTAGCCATCGGGGCGGCGATGGCCGGGATGCGGCCGATCCATGTGCATATCCGCATGGATTTCCTGATGCTGTGCATGAACCAGATCGTCAATATCGCCTCCAAGGCGCGCTACATGTATGGCGGCCAGGTGAAAGTGCCGATGGTCGTGCGTTCGATCATCGGCAAATCCTGGGGCCAAGGCGCGCAGCACAGCCAGGCTTTGCATTCGCTGTTCATGCATCTGCCGGGCATGAAGGTCGCGGCCCCGTCCAACGCGCACGACGCCAAAGGCTGCACCATCGCGGCCATACGCGACGAGAATCCGGTGCTGATGATGGAGCACCGGCTGCTCTATCCGACCGAGGCGTTCGTGGCCGAGGGCGCTTATGTGGTGCCGCCGGGCCGCAGCCGCGTCTGCCGCTTCGGGCGCGACGTGACGATCGTGGGCGTGTCCAACATGGTGGTCGAAGCCTTGCGCGCGGCCGAGCTGCT
>JAMNXK010000616.1 GCA_023653245.1 Tagaea sp. | reverse complement strand
GTCACGGCGGCGAAGAACCCGGCGATACCGCTGTCGATACCCTCGGCCGCGTCGAGTGCCGCCAACGGCATCGCGCCGGGGCCTTCGACGTAGCGCGACACCGCCTTGTCGAACAACGCCGCCTTGTCGCCGAACGCGCCGTACAGGCTCGGCCGGTTGATACCCATCGCGTCGGTGAGCAATTCCAACGACGCGCCTTCGTAGCCGTGACGGCGGAACACCTCGATCGCGGAATCGAGGGCGGCGGTCTCGTCGAAGCTGCGGGGGCGGCCGGCGGGCATTTTGTACCTTTCGATAAAAAATTCACTTGACGGCGGACGATAGCGAACATATTTGTACCGTACAGTACGTAACTCGTCAACCCTCTCCAAGGACAATCCCATGTCTCGCTTGCAAGGTAAAACCGCCCTCGTCACCGGTGGCACCACCGGTATCGGCCTGGAAACCGCGCGCCGCTTCCTGGCCGAAGGGGCCAAGGTCGCGATCACCGGCAACAACCCCGACAATCTCGCCGCCGCCGCCAAGGATCTGGGGGCGGGCGTGCTGGCGATCCGCTCGGACGCCGGGTCGCCCGCGGCCGCCAAGGCGCTCGCCGCCGAGATCGCCGCCAAGTTCGGCAAGCTCGACATCGCCTTCCTGAACGCCGGGATCGCGCTGTTCGGCCCCCTCGACGCCTTCGCCGAGGCCGATTACGACCGCCAGATGGCGATCAACGTGAAAGGCCCGTTCTTCCTCGTCCAGGCGCTGCTGCCGCATCTGTCGGCCAAGGCGTCGATCATCCTCAACGCCTCGGGCGTGGCGAGTGTGGGTATGGCCAACACGGCGGCCTATACCGCCACCAAGGGGGCCGTGCTCGCCATGGGCCGCGCACTCGCCATCGAGCTGGCGCCGCGCGGAACCCGCGTCAATACGATCAGCCCCGGCCCGATCGCCACGCCGATCTACGGCAAGCTCGGCCTGCCGCAAGATCACGTCGCCGCGATGGCCGACGGCATCAAGAACGCCGTGCCGTTGAAGCGCTTCGGCGAAGCGGTGGAGATCGCGCACGCGGCCGTGTTCCTGGCCTCGGACGAGTCGGCGTACATGACCGGCACCGAAACGGTCGTCGATGGTGGGCTGATCGCGGCCTAAGCCGGCCGCACCCAGATCGCGGTGTCGTGGAACACGGCACCGCCCGCGGGGAAACCGGGATCGGCGGAGACCAGCAGGTTGATGCCGATCCCTTCCTCGAACGCGTCGTTGGGCCAGATGCTCTCGACGATCACGGTGCCCGGCAAGACGCCGTCGAAGGCCTTGGCGTGCAGCACCAGCGAGCCCTTCTCGTTGCCGATGCGCAAACGCATCCCATCGGCGAGGCCGAGCTTGGCCAGGGCCTCGGGATGGATCATCGCCGTCGGCCGGATCTCGCGCGCCTGGCTGCCGGGCGTCTCGGTGAAGGTCGAATTCAAATAGGAGCGCGACGGGGCGGCGACCAAGCGGAACGGCTTGGCGTCCGTCGGCTTGTCGTAGCTGTCCATCTGCGTGGGCAGAGCCGGCATGCCTTCCCAAGCGGGGCCGATCTTCGCCCAATCGGCTTTGAAATGGAATTTCCGGTCTTCGTGGCCGAAGCCGTCGAGGAAATGCGCGCGCTCGAAAGGCAGGGCGCGATCGAGCCAGCGGCCGGCATGGATTTCGTCCGCCGACGGATAGCCCGAGGCCTTGAGCGTGCGGTCGATCATCTCCCATTCGCTCATCGCGAAACCGGGATGTTCGGCGCCCAAACGCTTGGCGAGCTGCTGCAAGACCCAATGATTGGGCCGGCAGTCGGCAAAAGGCTCGACCACTTTCTTGGCGACCTGAAGATAGGTGTGGCCGCCGGCTTGGTAGATGTCGTCGTGTTCGAGAAACGTGGTCGCGGGCAGAACGATGTCGGCCATGCGCGCCGTGTCGGTCAGGAATTGCTCGTGCACGCAGACGAACAGATCCTCGCGCAAGAACCCCTCGCGCACCTTGGCGAGTTCGGGGGCGACGTTCATCGGGTTGGTGTTCTGCACGAACAAAGCCGTGACCGGCGGGCCGTCGCCCAGATCGCGTTTGTCGCCCGTGAGGATCGGGCCGATGCGGCTTTGGTCGAGCGCGCGGACCTTCATGTCGCGCCGGTCGAGGCCTTCGATCAGCGTCTTGTCGAGCCCGTAGATCGAGGATTGGGCGTAGAGCGCGCCCCCACCTTCGTGGCGCCACGCGCCGGTGATCGCGGCCAGCGAGGCGGCCGCGTGCATCGACGACGCCCCGTTGCGATGGCGCGCGAAGCCGTAGCCCAAGCGCAGATAGGCGCGCTTGGTCGATCCGTAAAGCCGCGCGAAATCGCGGATCGTATCGGCCGGAACGCCGCACGCGCTTTCGGCCCATTCGGGCGTTTTGTCCGCGACATGGGCTTCGAGCTCGGCCGCACCGGCCGTGTACTGGGCCATATAGGCGCGGTCGGCGAACCCCTCGGCGAACAGCACATGCATGATCCCGAGCGCCAACGCCGCGTCCGTGCCGGGCTTGAGCATCAAATGCATGTCGGCCTGTTGGGCCGTGCCGGTGCGATAGGGATCGACGACCACGAGCTTGGCGCCGCGCGTTTTCTTGGCGCGGGAGATATGCGTCATCACGTTGACTT
>JAMNXK010000615.1 GCA_023653245.1 Tagaea sp. | reverse complement strand
GGATCGCCCGGACCTGCAGCGCGAATATCTCGGCGGCGAAGTCCCGAAGGCCCCGCCCATCGGCACCTTCAAGCCCGGCGGCGAAGAACGCGTGAAGAAGTTCATCGACGACGACCGCGTCGCCAACGGCTTGCCGCCGCGCTACGCGATCCCGATCTCGACGAACACGCGGAACACGGCACCCGCCTTACCCACATCGTCGCGCGCGGCACCCGCCACGCAAGACACGCCCGATCCGAAGAACCTCCTCGAATACGGGCCGAATTTCGGCCTGCCCGAGGACGGCGCGCCGGCGCAAACGCCGGAGACAGAGGACCAGCCCGTCACCCGCGACGATCTTCGGCCGAATGCGCGGGCGATTCTGGAAGGCATGGAAAACTCCCGTCGCGAGCCGGGCGTGCAGATCGCGATGGGGCCCGGCGCGATACCGCCGCTGTTCGCCTTCGAGCCTATCGATTCCGTCGACGCTACCCAGTTCGACGGGGCTTGGTCGAAAATCCCGGCGCCACCGCACGCGTCCGACCTGCCGAATCCGAAACCGCCACAGTCAGAAGAACGCCGCCCGCCGCCGCTCGTTTCGGCATGGCCCGATCGCGTCCCGCAAATCGCGGACGAACTGCCCGCGATGGGGCCGGATGGAACGCGGCTACGCCGCCCGATCGGGATGCCGGAGACTCGCGACTTGGCCAATGCCGATGCGGAATCCTTCTCCGAAATCGATCGCACTGCGACGGAGGACTTCGAGCGCATTAACGCCGAAGTGGTGCAAATGACGCAAAGGCTGGAGCGTTTGCGAAGCGGGCAAGCGCATTTCGCGGCGCAAGCGGCCAAGTCGCCCTCTCAATCCGTCCCGGAAGGCGTGGTGCAGTCCACCGTGGACATGGTCGCGGAAGACCTCGGCAAGGCGGCGTTGGGCTTTCAAGTCAGCCCAAGTCCCATCGGGATGGCCGTGAGTGTGGCGAAGAACACGGCGAAGGGCGACATCGAGGAGCGGGTGATCGCTTCACTGCTCTCTGGCAAGGCCGGAGCGGAGATCGAGCGGCTTGGGCTACGGATTAAGGAAGCGAACGATCTGCTGGAAGCTCATAGAGATTGGCTCAATAGCGTCCAAAAAGAGAGGGAACGCCGCCGACACGCCAATCCTTGATCCACTTGAGATGGGCGCACGGATCGCCTAGCGCGTTGGCGATTCGTGCGCCGGCAGGTTCAGATGGGGGCAGCGTCTTCGCAATGCTTCATGAAATGCGGAAGCCTCTCGATCGACGACCGGGTTATCGGGACTGATTTGCGCCCTTTCGAGAATTACAGCGAGAGATTCCGCCTCGGCGTTCGTGCGGGAGTGGAGCCACGCGATGCGGCCGACCATCCCAAATGCGTTGGGATGGTTGAGTTCCCCTGCGACAAAGTATCGTGCCTGCCGCCGTAAGGCCTCGGTGTTCCCGCAACTGGCCGCCAAAGATATGGCCGTATCGCAGTATCTCAGAGGCACGTCCCGAATCCGGCCCGAGCGCTGCGCCTCGTCGAGAAGCAGATACGCCTCCGTTGCTCGAATCCGAGCGAGGTCAGTGATGGTGGCATTGAGGAAAGCGGACTCGACGTCCGGCAGATTCGGCGGCCGGTCCAACATGGTGCGGACGCGCTGATACCAGATCTCCCATTCGCCGGGTGCGGTCCCCACGCGCGTGCGAGGATCCAATGCGCTCAACATGAGCACGTCGCGTTGGGAGTAGAACGCATTCGTCCGGGACAAGTGAAGCTGGTTCGCCGCCACCGCGAGAAGCGCCAAACCGTCCGCGCGCGTGAAGTCTCCGGTCGTGACCAGCGCTTCGTAATAGGGGATCACCAGCATCTCGTCCAAGCGTGCGGCAAATGCGCCTTCGATCAGAGCGCGACCGCGATCGGGGGCCTTCGGCAGGCACACGCCCTGCAAATGCGCGAAGCCTTCGTAGACCGCAAACCAGCCGGGTTGGCGCCGTTCGAAGCGCTCGGCTTGCTCGCGCCATGCCACGCATTCGCGCGTCGACAACGGCCCCGTTATCGTCCGCAGGCGATCGGCCGGTCTATCCGAGAAATAGATCGCCGCCGCGGCCCCCACCGCCACCAATCCCACCACCGCCATCCATTCTCGGTTCATGGTCTCGATAATCTTGCAACCGCCAGCGTTCCGTCAACCTTGGCGTCCGGCGCGGCGGTTACGCGGCCGCGAAACGGTCCGGGTCGAATTCCGCCAGCTCGACCGGCGGCGCGTGGCCCAGGCACAAAGCCGCGACCGATTTGGCGGTGACCGGCGCCAGCGTGATCCCGTCGCCTTCGTGGCCGGCGGCGACGATCAGGTTCGCGACTTTTCTCGACGCGCCCAGCAGCGGCTTCTTGTCGGGCACGAAGGGCCGCAAGCCGGCGAAGGCGCGCAAGATCGTGGCACCGGCGAGGGCGGGCACGCGCTTGGCGCCCTCGGCCAAAATCGCGCGATACCCGTCTTCCGACACCGAGCGGTCGTAGCCCGCGAAACGCCGCGTGTTGCCGATCAGATGCTGGCCGTGCGGCGTGGCTTCGAGGGTGAAGCCGTAGCCCATGCGGATCAGCGGATCGTCGGATTTCGCCGCGAGATCGGGGTCGAGCTTGGCGGTGAGATAGCGCGCCGACACCAG
>JAMNXK010000614.1 GCA_023653245.1 Tagaea sp. | reverse complement strand
GTCACGGCGGCGAAGAACCCGGCGATACCGCTGTCGATACCCTCGGCCGCGTCGAGTGCCGCCAACGGCATCGCGCCGGGGCCTTCGACGTAGCGCGACACCGCCTTGTCGAACAACGCCGCCTTGTCGCCGAACGCGCCGTACAGGCTGGGCCGGTTGATGCCCATCGCACCGGTCAGAAGTTCGAGCGACGCGCCTTCGTAGCCGTGACGGCGGAAGACCTCGATCGCCGAATCGAGGGCGGCGGTTTCGTCGAAATTGCGGGGCCGGCCGGCGGGCATTTTGTACCTTTCGATAAAAATTAACTTGACGGCGGCGGGGCAGCGACATATTTGTACTGAACAGTACGTAACGCGTCAACCCCATGCCAAGGATGATCCCATGTCTCGCCTGCAAGGTAAAACCGCCCTCGTCACCGGTGGCACCACCGGTATCGGCCTCGAAACCGCACGCCGCTTCCTGGCCGAGGGCGCCAAGGTCGCGATCACCGGCACCAACCCGGAAAATCTCGCCGCTGCCGCCAAGGATCTGGGTGCTGGCGTGCTGGCCATCCGGTCGGACGCCGGCTCGATCCCGGCGTCGAAGGCGCTCGCCGCCGAGATCGCCGCCAAATTCGGCAAGCTCGACGTCGTCTTCCTCAACGCCGGGATCGGGGTGTTCGGACCTTTCGATACGTTCACCGAGGCGGATTTCGACCGTCAGATGGCCGTGAATCTGAAGGGGCCGTATTTTCTGATCCAGGCGCTGCTGCCGCATTTCGCGCCCAAAGCGTCGATCGTCCTGAACGCTTCGATCAACGCCCATATCGGAATGCCGAACAGCAGTCTCTATGCGGCGAGCAAGGCCGGGTTCTTGAGCCTGGCACGTACGCTGTCCGGCGAGTTCGCCGGGCGCGGCATCCGGGTCAATGCGATCAGCCCCGGCCCGATCTCCACGCCGATCTACGGCAAGCTCGGTCTGCCGCAAGACCAGCTTGCTGCGATGGCCGAAGGGGTCCGCGAGCAGATCGCGCTCAAACGCTTCGGCGAACCGCGGGAAATCGCCGACGCGGTCGTGTTCCTGGCGTCCGACGAATCGAGCTTCATGCTAGGCGGCGAAATCGTCATCGACGGCGGCATGAGCACGCTGTGACGGCCTAAGCCGGCCGCACCCAGATGGCGGTGTCGTGGAACACGGCACCGCCGGCGGGGAAACCGGGATCGGCGGAGACCAGCAGGTTGATGCCGATCCCTTCCTCGAACGCGTCGTTGGGCCAGATGCTTTCGACGATCACGGTCCCCGGCAAGACGCCGTCGAACGCTTTGGCGTGCAGCACCAGCGAGCCCTTCTCGTTGCCGATGCGCAGCCGCGCCCCGTCGACGAGGCCGAGCTTCGCCAGTGCGTCGGGATGGATCATCGCGGCGGGCCGGATCTCGCGCGCCTGGCTGCCCGGCGTTTCGGCGAAGGTCGAATTCAAATACGAGCGCGCCGGGGCGGCGACCAAGCGGAAGGGCTTGTCGGCCGTCGGCTTGTCGTAGCTGTCCATCTGCGTGGGCAGAGCCGGCATGCCTTCCCAGTCGCGGCCGATTTTCGCCCAATCGGCTTTGAAGTGCCATTTGCGGTCGTCGTGGCCGAAGCCGTCGAGGAAATGCGCGCGCTCGAAGGGCAAGGCGCGATCGTGCCAGCGGCCCTTCCAAACCTCCTCCGCCGAGGGATAGCCGGAAGCCGCGAGCGTCCGGTCGATCAACTCCCACTCGCTCATCGCGAAGCCGGGATGCTCCGCACCCAAACGCTTGGCGAGCTGCTGCAAGACCCAATGATTGGGCCGGCACTCGGCATAGGGCTCGACGACCTTCTTGGCGACCTGCAAATAGGTGTGCCCGCCGGCCTGGTAGATGTCGTCGTGCTCGAGGAACGTGGTCGCGGGCAGCACGATATCGGCCATGCGCGCGGTGTCGGTCAGGAATTGCTCGTGCACGCAGACGAACAGATCGTCGCGCGCGAAACCTTCGCGCACCTTGCCGAGTTCGGGGGCGACGTTCATCGGATTGGTGTTCTGGACGAACAAGGCGGTGACCGGCGGGCCGTCGCCCAGATCGCGTTTGTCGCCCGTGAGGATCGGGCCGATGCGGCTTTGGTCGAGCGCGCGCACTTTCGTGTCGCGCCGGTCGAGGCCTTCGATCAGCGTCTTGTCGAGCCCGTAGATCGAGGATTGGGCGTAGAGCGCGCCGCCGCCTTCGTGGCGCCACGCGCCGGTGATCGTGGCCAGCGAGGCGGCCGCGTGCATCGACGACGCCCCGTTGCGATGACGCGCGAAGCCGTAGCCCAAGCGCAAATAGGCGCGCTTGGTCGATCCGTAAAGCCGCGCGAAGTCGCGGATCGTATCGGCTTTCACGCCGCACGCGCTTTCGGCCCATTCGGGCGTCTTGTCCGCGACATGGGCTTCGAGCTCGGCGGCACCGGCCGTGTACTGGGCCATATAGGCGCGGTCGGCGAACCCCTCGGCGAACAGCACATGCATGACCCCGAGCGCCAACGCCGCGTCCGTGCCGGGCTTGAGCATCAAATGCATGTCGGCCTGTTGGGCCGTGCCGGTGCGATAGGGATCGACGACCACGAGCTTGGCGCCGCGCGTTTTCTTGGCGCGGGAGATATGCGTCATCACGTTGACTT
>JAMNXK010000613.1 GCA_023653245.1 Tagaea sp. | reverse complement strand
GCCGCCCGCGCCAAATCGGGCGCGCCCCTTGGCGCCACCGCCGCCCTCGTGCTCGCCGATGGCGCGGTGTTCTGGGGCAAGGGCATCGGCGCGCCCGCGAAGAAGACCGGCGAGGTGTGTTTCAACACCTCGCTGACCGGCTATCAGGAGATCCTGACAGATCCGTCCTACGCCGGGCAGATCGTGGTGTTCACCTTCCCGCATATCGGCAATGTGGGCACGAACGCCGAGGACATCGAGACGATGGTCCCGGCGGCGCGCGGCCTCGTGCTGCGCGAGGATCCGACCGAGCCGTCGAATTTCCGCTCGACCAAGCCGCTCGATGCCTGGCTGAAGGCCAACGACCTGCCCGGCATCGCGGGCGTGGACACGCGCGCGCTGACGCGCCGCATCCGCGACGGCGGGGCGCCCAACGGCACGATCGTCCACGCGCCCGACGGCAAGTTCGATCTCGATGCTTTGCTCGCCGAAGCCAAAGCATGGCCCGGCCTCGAAGGCATGGACCTCGCCAAAGAGGTGACCGCGCGCCAGACCTATACGTGGGACGAGACCACCTGGGTGCTCGGCAAGGGCTACGGCAAGCTCGACAAGCCGAGATTCAAAGTCGTCGCCATCGACTACGGCGCCAAGCGCAACATCCTGCGCTGCATCGCCGCGGCGGGCTGTGCTGTGACCGTCGTGCCCGCGACCGCCACGGCCGAGGACGTGCTGCGCCACAAGCCCGATGGCGTGTTCCTCTCGAACGGCCCCGGCGATCCGGCGGCGACGGGCGTGTATGCCGTGCCGACGATCAAGGCGCTGCTCGACAAGCGCATCCCCATGTTCGGCATCTGCTTGGGCCATCAGATGATGGCGCTCGCCCTCGGTGCGAAAACGACGAAGCTGCCGCGCGGCCATCGTGGGGCCAACCATCCGGTCAAGGATCTCGACACCGGCAAGGTCGAGATCACCAGCCAGAATCACGGCTTCGCGGTGCTGCCCGAAACGCTACCGGCGAATGCGCGCGTCACGCACGTGTCGCTGTTCGACGGCACGAACGAAGGCATCGCCGCCACCGACCGCCCGGCCTTCTCGGTGCAGTACCACCCCGAGGCGAGCCCCGGACCCCAGGACGCGCATTACCTCTTCAAACGCTTCGTCGACCTGATCGCGAAGGAGAAGGGGCGGTGACGCTACTTTTTCCGAAGCCAGCGCATATAGGCGTCGTGATCGCCGATGAAGAACCATCGGATTTCGTCGTCGCGCAGGCGGCCAAGTGCGCGGTAGTTGTCGTCGATGCGCACGGAGTAGACGCCGGGCTGCCCCGCGATTTGCTTGAAATAGAGTCCGTTGCTGGCCGAATTCTCCCGGAACCGCGCGTAAGCGGCGCGCGCCTTGAGCCGTATCGGCGGCGGGAGCTTGCGGAAAAGCGACCAGAAGGGCTTGACGGTCCGCGACTTCATCGCGCGCTGCGAGGCCGCTCCAACGGCCGCGAGCGCCCCGCGTCGATTTCGGCGTCGATCCGCGCGACGGCGGCGGCCAGCTCGTCCGACGTCTCTTCGAAACGCCGTTGCCAGCGATTCTCGGCCTCCAGCTCCTTGAGCAGGCCCGCGCAATACGCGTCCTGCTCGTCGGGCGGCATTTCCGAGAGCTTCTCGATCACTTGTTTCAGCAACGTGCCCATGCGCCGCATTCTATCCGAACGCGGCCTTGCCCTCAATCCGGACGCCTGACCCCATGCCCAAACGGACCGATATCCATTCCATCCTGATCGTCGGCGCGGGGCCGATCGTGATCGGCCAGGCTTGCGAGTTCGATTATTCGGGCACGCAAGCCTGCCGCGCGCTCAAGCAGGAGGGCTACCGGGTCATCCTGGTGAACTCGAACCCCGCCACGATCATGACCGATCCGGGCCTGGCCGACGCCACGTATGTCGAGCCGATCACGCCCGAGATCGTCGAGAAAATCATCGCCAAGGAAAAGCCCGACGCGATCCTGCCCACCATGGGCGGGCAGACGGCGCTCAACACCGCGATGAAGCTCGCCGAGATGGGTGTGCTGGAGAAATACGGCGTGGAGATGATCGGCGCCAAGCGCGACGCCATCGACAAGGCCGAAGACCGCCTGCGCTTCCGCGACGCGATGGCCAAGATAGGTCTAGAATCGCCGCGCTCGACCATGGTCACGTCGATGGATCAGGCGAAGGCGGCGCTCGAACTCGTGGGCTTGCCCGCGATCATCCGGCCTTCGTTCACCATGGGCGGCACGGGCGGGGGCATCGCCTACAACGCCGACGAATACGAGCAGATCGTGCTGGGCGCCTTGCGCGCCTCGCCGGTGGGCTCGACCCTGGTCGAGGAGAGCGTGCTCGGCTGGAAGGAGTACGAGATGGAGGTCGTGCGCGACCGCAACGACAATTGCATCATCGTGTGCTCGATCGAGAACATCGATCCGATGGGCGTGCACACCGGCGACAGCGTGACGGTGGCCCCGGCGCTGACGCTCACCGACAAGGAATACCAGATCATGCGCGACGCCTCGATCGCGTGCTTGCGCGAGATCGGCGTGGATACCGGCGGCTCGAACGTGCAATACGCGATCGATCCCAAGACCGGGCGCATGGTCGTGATCGAGATGAACCCGCGGGTGTCGCGCTCCTCCGCCCTCGCGTCCAAG
>JAMNXK010000612.1 GCA_023653245.1 Tagaea sp. | reverse complement strand
GGACGGACCGTCGATCCCGCCCGCTACGTGGAGGCCATCCGCCATGTTCGGAAAATCGAATAGAGTTCAGGTCGAGCAGCGTCTGCCCGCGCCCAAGCCGCAAGGCCCCAGCATTCCGTCGATCGTCGCGGCCGGTTTCCAGGTCAAAGGCGACGTCGTGTGCGACGGCGACATCCAGCTCGACGGCCGCGTCGAAGGCACCGTCAAGACCCAGACGTTGACCATCGGCGCCACCGGCGAAGTGCGCGGCGAAGTGATCGCCGAGCGCGTGCGCGTGCTCGGGAAAGTCTACGGCCCGATCAAGGCCAAGGCGGTCGAACTCGGCCGCTCGGCGCGCGTGGTTGGCGACATCCGCTACGAAACCTTGACCGTCGAATCCGAAGCCCAGGTCGACGGGCATATCCAGCGCGTCGACGATCTGCTGCAGGTCGATCGCGATTCGCCTCTCGCGCTGGTCGTCGATATCGCCAAGAAGTGAGGCGGCACGCGCCACTTGCGCGGCGCGGGTAACGCGCTTATCTCCACTTTGGGTTCGCGCTTCGGCGCGCGGTCCCGATGGGAGGAAGCGCCATGACCGAGTGGATCGTCCTGGGCGGCGTCGCCGTCCTGCTTCTCTACCTGATCGCCGTCTATAACGGGCTCGTGGGTTTGCGCCAGCGCGCCAATCAAGCCTTCGCCGATATCGACGTTCAGCTCAAGCAGCGCCACGACCTGGTCCCGAACCTGGTCGAGACGGTCAAAGGCTACGCCGCGCACGAGCGCGGCACGCTCGACGCCGTGATCCAGGCGCGGGCCAAGGCGCTGGGCGCTTCGGGCGCCGGGCCGCAAGCCGAGGCCGAGCAGGCGCTGTCGGGCGCGCTCGGGCGGCTGTTCGCGCTCGCCGAGGCCTATCCCGATCTGAAGGCCAACGCGAACTTCCAGCAGCTGCAGGGCGAGCTTTCGGCGATCGAGGACAAGCTCGCCGCCGCGCGGCGCTTCTTCAACAACGCCGTGTCCGAGTTCAACGCCTCGATCGAATCCATTCCGGCGGTGTTTTTCGCCCGCTCGCTCGGTTTCCACGCGCGCGAGTTCTTCGACGTGGGCGAGGAGAAGCGCGCCGCCCTCGACGTCGCGCCGAGCGTGAAGTTCTGACCCGCGCCCGGCCGTGCAAGCCTTCGGCCTCTACGGCCATATAAGGGCGAACCGCATCCGCTCGGTCGCGATGCTGGCCGGGCTCTACGTCCTGGCGGTCGCGGCGAGCTACGGCACGATCCTCGCGTTCGAAGGTTATTTCGGCGGCTGGGGCGCGGGCACGCTCGCCGGCGTCGAGGCGATGTTCCTGACGTTTCTGCCTTGGGTTCTCGCGGGCACGACCGTCTGGATCCTCGCCGGCTACGCCTTCAATGTCGGCATGATCGCGCGGATGACCGGCGCGCGCGAGGCCGGGCGGGCGGATGAGCCGCGCATCTACGGCATGCTCGAAGCTTTGTGCATCTCGCGCGGCATGGCCGTGCCGCGGCTGATGATCGTCGATACGCCGGCGCTCAACGCTTTCGCCTCGGGCACCAACGAGAAGCAATACACGATCACGCTGACCTCGGCGTTGATCGCCGAGCTGACCGACGCCGAGCTCGAAGCCGTGATCGCCCACGAGCTCACCCATATCCGCAACGGCGACGTGAAGCTGATGATCGTCGCCATCGTCATCGCGGGCGTGATTTCCTTCCTGGGCGAAATCGCCTTCCGGGGCATGCGCCACACGCGGCCGCGCGGCACGTCGGACGCAAAAGGCGGGGGCGGGGCGCTGATCCTGATCGGGGTCGCGGTGCTGGCACTGTCGTGGTTCCTGGCGCTGGTGCTGCGCTTCGCGCTGTCTCGCAGCCGCGAATACCTGGCCGACGCCGGCGCCGTCGAACTCACCAAGAATCCCGACGCGATGATCTCGGCCTTGCTCAAAATCGCCGGGCGCGCCGACATTCCCGGCGTGCCGTCGGGCATCATGGACATGTGCGTGGAGAACGATCCCGACGATTGGGGCGACATCTTCCACACCCATCCGTCGATCGCCAAGCGCGTGCAGGCGCTGACTCGTATGGCGGGCGGCAGGCAGCCCGAGGACGTGAAGCCGAGCCCGCCGCGCGTCGAAGAGCGCGGCTCGCTGCCCGACGAGGTCGTCCGCCGCGTCCCCTGGGGCCCGAACCCGCCGAAGTGAGCTACACGATCGCTTGCGTGTCGCCGTCGATGGCGAGCGCCTGGCCCGAGATGTTCCGCCCGCCGGGGCCGGCCAGGAACACCGCCATCCGCGCGATGTCGTCGGGATCGATCAGCCGGCCGAGCGAGGCTTGGCGCGTGTAGCGCGCGGTCATGTCCTCGACCGTGGCGCCGGTCGCTTCGGCCTTGGCGGCGATCACGCGCCGGATGCGCGGCCCGTCGACCGCGCCGGGCAGGATCGCATTCACGCGGATATTGTCGGGGCCGAGTTCGATGGCGAGGCTCTTGGTGAAGCCGATCACGCCCCATTTGCTCGCCGAATAGGGCGACCGGCGTGCGAAGCCGAAGCGTCCGGCGGCGGAGGAAAGATTGATCATCGCCCCGCCACCCGCCTTGCGCAGCAGCGGCACCGCCTCGCGCGCGCACAGGAATTGGCCGTCGAGATTGACCGCGAGCGTGCGCCGC
>JAMNXK010000611.1 GCA_023653245.1 Tagaea sp. | reverse complement strand
GCCGCCCGCGCCAAATCGGGCGCGCCCCTTGGCGCCACCGCCGCCCTCGTGCTCGCCGATGGCGCGGTGTTCTGGGGCAAGGGCATCGGCGCGCCCGCGAAGAAGACCGGCGAGGTGTGTTTCAACACCTCGCTGACCGGCTATCAGGAAATCCTGACCGATCCGTCCTATGCCGGGCAGATCGTCGTGTTCACCTTTCCGCATATCGGGAACGTGGGCACGAACGCCGAAGACATCGAAACGATGGTCCCGGCCGCGCGCGGCCTCGTGCTGCGCGAGGATCCGACCGAGCCGTCGAATTTCCGCTCGACCAAGAATCTCGACGCTTGGCTGAAGGCGCACGACCTGCCCGGCATCGCGGGCGTGGATACGCGCGCGCTGACGCGCCGCATTCGCGACGGCGGGGCGCCCAACGGCACGATCGTCCACGCGCCCGACGGCAAGTTCGATCTCGATGCTTTGCTCGCCGAAGCCAAAGCATGGCCCGGCCTGGAAGGCATGGACCTCGCCAAGGACGTGACCGCGCGCCAGATCTATACGTGGAACGAAACGACCTGGGTGCTCGGCAAGGGCTACGGCAAGCTCGACAAGCCCAAGTTCAAAGTCGTGGCGATCGATTACGGCGCCAAGCGGAACATCTTGCGCTGCCTCGCTGCGGCGGGCTGTGCCGTCACCGTGGTCCCTGCGACCGCCACCGCCGAGGATGTTCTTCGCCACAAGCCCGACGGCGTGTTCCTCTCGAACGGCCCCGGCGATCCGGCGGCGACGGGCGTGTATGCCGTGCCGACGATCAAGGCGCTGCTCGACAAGCGTCTCCCCATGTTCGGCATCTGCTTGGGCCATCAGATGATGGCGCTCGCGCTGGGTGCGAAAACGACGAAGCTGCCGCGCGGCCATCGCGGGGCGAACCATCCGGTCAAGGACCTCGACACCGGCAAGGTCGAGATCACCAGCCAGAATCACGGCTTCGCGGTGCTGCCCGAAACGCTGCCGGCGACCGCGCGCGTCACGCACGTGTCGCTGTTCGACGGCACGAACGAAGGCATCGCGGCCACCGACCGCCCGGCCTTCTCGGTGCAGTACCACCCCGAAGCGAGCCCGGGCCCGCAAGACTCCCACTATCTCTTCAAACGCTTCGTCGATTTGATCGCGAAGGAGAAGGGGCGGTGAAGTCAGTCGTCCGAGCCTGCGATCAAGCGCTCATAGGAATCGTGTCGCCCGATCCAATACCAAACGAACGTGCCGTCTGCTTCGCGTTCGGCGAGCGCGCGCCACGTGCGGTCGATTCTCACGGACCAAACGGGGGTGCGATTGCCAATGCGCTTGAAATGCAAAGATGGGTGCCAGGGATTGGCCTTCCAAGTCTCGAACGCTGTCCTTGCGGTTGCTTGAACGTCCGGTGGCAGCAAGTGGAAGCGGCGCCAAAATCGCGGCAATGCGCGTGTTTTCATCGCCCCTTGAAATCCAGCGGGGTCGAAAGACCCGCCGCGTACTGGGCGCGTGCGCGCTCGGCCAAGCGCTCGAGTTGCGGTTGCGGCCGGTCGCTCGGCGGCCTAGCGACGTCGATGATCCCGAGGAAGTCCTCGGCCAGCCGCTCGCGTTCGGTCTCGGGTAGCTCCGCCAGGGCAGCCAGAGCTTTTTCCATCATTTTTCCCATGTCCAACAGTCTACCGCACGCCACGACGCGCCGCAATTCGGCGCTCTCCGCCGGAGTCTGACCCATGCCCAAACGGACCGATATCCATTCCATCTTGATCGTCGGCGCCGGGCCGATCGTGATCGGCCAGGCTTGCGAGTTCGACTATTCGGGCACGCAAGCCTGCCGCGCGCTGAAGCAGGAGGGCTACCGGGTCATCCTGGTGAACTCCAACCCCGCCACGATCATGACCGATCCGGGCCTGGCCGACGCCACCTATGTGGAGCCGATCACGCCCGAGATCGTCGAGAAGATCATCGCCAAGGAGAAGCCCGACGCGATCTTGCCCACCATGGGCGGGCAGACCGCGCTCAACACCGCGATGAAGCTCGCCGAGATGGGGGTGCTGGAGAAATACGGCGTGGAGATGATCGGCGCCAAGCGCGACGCGATCGACAAGGCCGAAGATCGCCTGCGCTTCCGCGACGCGATGTCCAAGATCGGTCTGGAATCGCCGCGTTCGACCATGGTCACGTCGATGGATCAGGCGAAGGCGGCGCTCGATCTCGTGGGCTTGCCCGCGATCATCCGGCCTTCGTTCACCATGGGCGGCACGGGCGGCGGGATCGCCTACAACGCCGACGAATACGAGCAGATCGTGCTCGGCGCCTTGCGCGCCTCGCCGGTGGGCTCGACCCTGGTCGAGGAGAGCGTGCTCGGCTGGAAGGAATACGAGATGGAGGTCGTGCGCGACCGCAACGACAATTGCATCATCGTCTGCTCGATCGAGAACATCGATCCGATGGGCGTGCACACCGGCGACAGCGTGACGGTCGCCCCGGCGCTGACGCTCACCGACAAGGAATACCAGATCATGCGCGACGCCTCGATCGCATGCTTGCGCGAGATCGGCGTGGATACCGGCGGCTCGAACGTGCAATACGCGATCGATCCCAAGACCGGGCGCATGGTCGTGATCGAGATGAACCCGCGGGTGTCGCGCTCCTCCGCCCTCGCGTCCAAG
>JAMNXK010000610.1 GCA_023653245.1 Tagaea sp. | reverse complement strand
TGCGCTTGCGCGTGGGCATCCATACCGGCCGCGTGGTCGTGGGCAATATCGGCTCGGACGCGCGGATGAACTACACGATCGTCGGCGACGCGGTGAACGCCACGCAGCGAATCGAACAGCTCGGCAAGGAGATCATGGCGCCGGACGAGCGCAGCTGCCTGCTGGCGAGCGAAGACACGTGGGACGCCGCCGACAAGCCCGCGGATTGGGTGCGCGTCGGCGAGTTCACTCTGCGCGGCCGCGATTCGCCCGTCGCGGTTTATCGCCACGTTCCGGGGCGTGCGGCCGCTCGGTGAGGCCCGAGAGCATGCCGTGCGCGGTGCGGATCTCGTGCAGCATGGGCTTGGCCCGCAGGATGAAGGCGCGGATGTTGCGCACCATTGTCGGACGCATCGCTTCGTTGCGCAGGAAGCCGCAATCGTCGAGGGCCGCTTCCAAGCGCGCCAGGAAGCCCTCGATCTCGCCCTTGGGTGCGGGCTCCGCCTTGCCCCGGCGCAGCGTGCGCGCGGGCGCGCCGGTCTTGCGGGATATCCACTCGTATCCCACGACGAGCACGGCCTGGGCGAGATTGAGCGAGTTGAAATCCGGATTGACCGGGAACGGCACCAGCGCGTCGGCGAGCGTGACCTCGTCGTTCTCCAGCCCCGTGCGCTCGGGCCCGAACAGGAACCCGGCCCCCGCACCGCCCGCGAGATTCTGCGCGGCCTCGCGCACCGCCTCGGCCGGCGATAGCGCTGGCTTGACCATGTCGCGCTCGCGCGGACAGGTCGCGTAGACGCGCTTCAGATCCGCCACCGCCGCCGCCACGTCGTCGAACACGCGCGCGGCTTCGAGCACGCGATCGGCGCCCGAGCACGCGCGCAAGGCGCGCTCGTCGGTCGCTTCGACGCGCGGGCGGACGAGGCGCAGATCGTCGAGCCCGCAATTGAGCATCGCGCGCGCGGCCATGCCGATGTTTTCGGCGAGTTGCGGCCGCACCAGAACGATGGCCGGCCCTTTCATCGTCAGGGCGCCGCCACGCCGTCGCGCAACAGCTTCCAGGTGATCGAATCGTGCAGCGCACCGTACGAGGCGTCGATCACGTTCTCCGACACGCCGACGGTCCCCCAGCTGCGCGTCTCGCCGTGCTCGTGGCCGTCGGCACTTTCGATCATCACGCGCGTGACCGCGGCCGTGGCGCGCTCGGGCGCCAGGATGCGGACCTTGTAGTCCACCAGGCGCAAATCCTTGAGGCCCGGATAGAACTCGAGCAAAGCCGCGCGCAAAGCGGCGTCGAGCGCGTTGACCGGGCCGTTGCCCTCGCCGACCGTCAGCCGGCGCGCGGAACCGACGTCGAGCTTCACGCTCGCTTCGGACAGCGTCACCAGATCGCCACGCGCGTTGAAGCGCCGCTCGGTGATGACCCGGAAGCTCACGAGCTTGAAATACTCGGGCACCGAATACAGCAGCCGCCGCGCCAGCAGCTCGAACGAGCCGTCGGCACCGTCATAGGTGAAGCCGTCGTGTTCGCGGTTCTTGATCTCGTCGAGCAGTTTGCCGAGTGCCGGATGCTTGGAATCGACCTCGACGCCGATGTCGCGCAAGCGCGCGATCACGTTGGAGCGGCCGGCTTGATCGGACACCACGACATGGCGCTTGTTGCCCACGCTCTCGGGCGGCACATGCTCGTAGGTCTTGGGGTCTTTCTCGACCGCCGAAACGTGCAAGCCGCCTTTATGGGCGAAGGCGCTCTCGCCAACGTAAGGCGCGTTGCGCTGCGCGGGGCGGTTGAGGCGCTCGTCGAGCAGGCGCGACACGTGCGTGAGCTGCGCCATGCGGTCGGGCGTCACGCCGGTGTCGAATCCCATCTTGAGCGCGAGGTTCGGGATCAGCGAGATCAGATTGGCGTTGCCGCAGCGCTCGCCCAGGCCGTTGATCGTACCTTGGATCTGGCGCGCGCCCGCGCGCACGGCGGCCAAGGAATTCGCCACGGCGTTCTCGGTGTCGTTGTGGCAATGGATGCCGAGCCGATCGCCCGGGATGGTCTTGGCGATCTCGCCGACGATACGCTCGATTTCGTGGGGCAGCGTGCCGCCATTGGTGTCGCACAGCACCAGCCAGCGCGCGCCGGCCGCGTGCGCGGCCTTCAGGCAATCGAGCGCGAAGTCGGGATTGGCCTTGTAACCGTCGAAGAAATGCTCGGCGTCGAACATCGTTTCTTTGCCGCGCCGAATCGCTTCGGCGAGGCTGTCGGCGATCATGTCGATGTTCTCGGTCTTCGACACGCCCAGCGCCAGCTCGACATGGAAATCCCAGGTCTTGCCCACCAGGCAAGCCACCGCGGCCGGCGTGCCCAGCACGGCTTGCAGCCCGGGATCGTTGGCGGCCGAGCGGCCCGCGCGGCGCGTCATGCCGAAGGCCGCCATCTTGGCGTGGCCGAGCTTGGGCAAATCGGCGAAGAACGAATCGTCGGTCGGGTTCGCCCCCGGCCAGCCGCCTTCGACATAGTCGATGCCGAGCTTGTCGAGCGCGCGGGCGATCGCCGCCTTGTCGGCGGGATTGAAATCCACGCCTTGCGTTTGCGCGCCGTCGCGCAAGGTCGAATCGTAGAGGTATACGCGCTCGGCCATCGTCAACCCGCCCGCTTCCAGCTTGTGCCCTTGGGCCCGTCTTCGAGGATCACGCC
>JAMNXK010000609.1 GCA_023653245.1 Tagaea sp. | reverse complement strand
GCGGGTGGAGAAGACCAGCGAATTCGGCTCGACCGCGTGCAAGGCGCTGTATCGCTGCCTTGCCTGCCGCGAGCCCTTCGAATACTTCAAGTGCATCTGATGGATTTCCACCCCCTCGCCGTTTCTGACGTGACGCGCGAAACCCGCGACTGCGTCGCCGTGACCTTCGCCGTGCCGCCGGCGCTGGCGGCCGCGTATCGCTTCCGTGCGGGCCAGTACGTGACCTTGCGCCGCGTCGTCGATGGCGCCGAACTTCGGCGCAACTACTCGATCTGCGCCGCGCCTTACGAAGGGATCCTTCGCGTCGGCATCAAGCGCGTGGCCGGCGGCGCGGTCTCGAGCTGGGCGAACGACGCGCTGAAACCCGGCGATGTCGTCGATGTCGGCACGCCCGAGGGGCGCTTCACGCCCGCGCTCGACGCGGCTTCGTCGCGCGCCTATCTGTTGATCGCCGCGGGCAGCGGGATCACGCCGACGATCTCGATCGCCAAGACGATCCTGCGCGAAGAGCCGCTTTCGCGCGTGGCGCTGATCTACGCCAACAAGACGGTCGACTCGATCGTCTTCCGCGAGGACGTCGAGGATCTCAAGAACGCCCACATGACGCGCTTTTCCGTCGCCCATGTGCTGAGCCGCGAGCGCCAGGACACCGATCTGCTCGACGGGCGGCTGGACCGAGCGAAGCTGGAGGGTTTCGCGCGCGCGTTGTTCGAGCCCGCGGGCCTGCATGGCGTGTATCTCTGCGGGCCGCTCGACATGATCGACATGGCCAAGTCGGCGCTGACCGATCTGGGCGTCGCACCGGCGGCGATCCATACCGAATTGTTCGTGGTGCCCGGCGCGGCGAAAACCGCGCGCCCCAAAGCGGCCGAAGCCAAGCGCGCGGGTGCTTCGCGCGTGACCGTGATCCGCGACGGCATCCGCCAGGTCTTCGACGTGCCGTTCGACGGGCCGTCGATCGTCGATGCGGGCCTCGCGCGCGGGCTGGAGATTCCGCATAGCTGCAAGGGCGGCGTGTGCTCGACCTGCCGGTGCTTGAAGCGCGCGGGCGAGGTCAGAATGGACGCCAACTACGCGCTGGAGCCGTGGGAGCTGGAGAAGGGCTTCGTGCTCGCCTGTCAGTCGCACCCGGTCAGCGACGAGCTCGTGCTCGATTTCGACGAGGCGTGAGCCTCACCGCGCGGCTTGCGGCGACGGTCCGGCCGAAGCGATCGCGCGCGCGAGCAGGCGCGCGAGGCAGTAATAGCTCGCGTCGGTCATGTGCAGCCCGTCGGCCGCCACGATCTCGTCGGCGCGGAACGCGCCCGAGGCCACCCAATGCGTCATGATCCGGAAACGCGGGAAGATCGGCGCGTCGTGCAGGCGCGACAGCAGCATCAGATGTTCGGAATACTCGCGCCGCTGCCGGGCGGCGACGTAGCGCGGCGCGTTCTGCGGTCCGAGCAGCATCACGTCGATGCCGCGCGCGCGGGCGCGCTCGATGCCGTCGCTCATGTGCTCGACGAATTCGTCGAGCGCGGTGCCGCGGATCGCGGCGTTCACGCCCGCCTGCCAGATCAGCAGATCGGGCTCGACGGCGAGCACGTCGCTCTCGAAGCGCGCCAGCATCTGCGCCGCGTCTTCGCCGCCCACGCCTTTGTTGATGACGGTGATCGCCATGTGCGGCAGCAGCGCGTGCAACTCGGACTCCAGGCGCGCGGGATAGGCGAGGGCCGGCGAGGACGCGCCGGTCCCTTGCGTCGAGGACGAGCCCAACGCGACCACGGTCAATTGCCGGCCTTCGGCGAGGCGCCTTGCCACATGGGGCAAGGGATGGCGCAAAGCGAGCATGTCGCCCGGCACTTCGCAGCGCGCGGCGACCTGCTCGACCTTGCGGTCCATGGACGGGATCACCGGCTGACGCTCCGCTGCCCCGGCCGTCGCCACGGTCAGGAAAATCAACGGCAAAAGCGGTAGGCGCATGCGCATCGCCTTATTAAATAGGGCGAATTGGCCGTTCTGTCGACTCGGCCGCCCCTGCGTCGTTCGGGCGCAGGGCGCCTTCATCGGAATTTCAGCGAGTCCTGTCACGTTCCTTGCACAATTCGCCGCTACATCTGGGGCCCGTAACCCCGATATGCGGGAATGGCAGGGGAAATAACCCCTTCCATCGTGGACAATTACTTCGTCGATTCCCATATCGACGGCTGTGATCCGGATACCGAAACCGAAAGAACCCGACCGTCATGGACAAGCAAGTCGCCCCGCCGTCTTCCAGCGCCGCCCAGCCCAAGGTGTACAATACCCGGCTGTTCGTCGGGAACGTGCCGTTCGACTTCACCGCCGAACGCCTGGCCGACCTGTTCGACTCGCACGGCATCGTGATCGAGGCCTCGGTGCCGGCCGATCCGACGTCGGGCAAGGCGATCGGCTACGGCTTCGTCACCATGGCGACCGAAAAGCATTGCAAGGCGGCGATCGCGGCCCTCGACGGCTCGAAAGTTGCCGAGCGGCGCATCGAAGTGCGCCTGGCCGACGTCAAGCCCAAGACCAAGGCGCCGCGCGCCCGGCGCAAGCCCGCTTTCCGGCCGGTGATGGGCCCGGGCAATTTCGCGCCGCCGAGCTTCGGCGAGGGCTCGGCCGCCGTGGTGCGCGCCGCCCGCGCGCCGGCGCACGAGCGCGGCGAG
>JAMNXK010000608.1 GCA_023653245.1 Tagaea sp. | reverse complement strand
TGCGCGTGCGCCAGACCGCGATCGGGATCAACTATATCGACGTCTATTGCCGCACCGGCGCCTATCCTTTGCTGACGCCGCCCGGCACGCCGGGCATGGAGGCGTGCGGCTTCGTGGTCGATGTGGGCGAGGGCGTGGTCGGCATTCTGCCGGGCGACCGCGTGGCCTACGCCGCCCCGCCGGTCGGCGCCTATGCGAGCGTGCGGACCATCGCCGCGGACTCGCTCGTGCTGGTGCCGCAGGAAGTCGACGACGAGACCGCCGCCGCCGCGATGCTGAAGGGCCTCAGTGCCGAGTATCTGCTCCATCGCGTGCACAAGGTGCGCGAAGGCGACCGGGTGCTCGTTCACTCGGCGGCGGGCGGCGTGGGGCTGCTGCTATGCCAATGGGCCAAGAAGCTCGGCGCGGTGACGATCGGCACCGTGTCGTCGGCCGACAAGGCCAAGCTTGCGCGCGAGCATGGCTGCGACTATCCCATCGTGTCGCGCGGGTCGGGTTTCCTCAAATCCGTGCAGGACGCGACCAAGGGCAAAGGCTGCGACGTGATTTACGACGGCATCGGCAAGACGAGCTTCCTCGAATCCTTCGAAGCGCTGGCGATGCGCGGCCATCTGGTGAGCTACGGCCAGGCTTCGGGCGCGCTCGATCCGGTCGATCCGGCGATCTTCTCGCGCAAATCGGCGAGTCTGACGCGGCCGGTGCTGTTCCACTACACGGCCGAGCCCGAGACCTTGCGCGCGATGGCCGCCAATCTCTTCGCCGCGATCGCCGGCGGCCTGCGCGCGGCACCCCGCCAGCGCTATCCGCTCGCCGAGGCCGCGCGCGCGCATCGCGATCTCGAAGGCCGGCGCACCGTCGGCGCCAGCGTGCTCATCCCTTGAGCGCGGCCGCGGAGTTCCGCGCCGCCGCCGACGCGTCCGCCGCGCTGCTGGCGGAGGCCAAGCTCGGCGTATCGGCGGAAATGGGCCAGCGCGCGACGCACGGGCTCGCCTGGTTGGCGACCACGGTCACCGCGATCGGCGAGATCGCCGCGCACGCGGAAAGCCTCGAGGCCGCCGGAAGGTTCGACGCGTTCGAGGCGGACCTCGCGCGCGTGGCGATGGGCGAGTATCTCGCCCAGCTCGCCGGCGGCGTGCCGATGAACCAAGGCGAATTCGTGCGGCCCGGCGATCTGGGGTTGCGCGCCGCCCGCTTCGTCGCGGCGACCGAAGCGTTCGTCGCGGAATGCGCCCGGCCCGAGCGCCGCGCGCGCGTGGCGGCGGCGCTGGCGGAAGGGCGCGAGCCCTACGCGGACGAAAGCGACGATCTCGCCGCGATGCGCGGCGTCATGCGCGGCTTCGCCGAAACCGAGCTCGCCGACGCCCATCGCTGGCATCTCGAGGACGGCTACATTCCGATGGCGATCGTCGAGCGCCTCGCGGCGCTGGGCGTGTTCGGCCTGACCGTGCCCGAGGAATTCGGCGGGGCGGGCCTCGGCAAGGAAGCGATGTGCGCGGTGTCCGAGGAGCTGTCGCGCGGATTTCTGGGCGTGGGCTCGCTCGGCACGCGCGCGGAAATCGCCGGCGAGCTGATCCTCGGCGCGGGCACCGAGGCGCAGAAAGCGCGCTTTCTGCCGGGCCTCGCCGCAGGCGCCCTCCTGCCTACGGCCGTGTTCACCGAACCCGACGCGGGCTCCGACCTCGCCTCGATCCGCACGCGCGCGATCCGCGACGGCGAGGTCTATCGCGTCACGGGCAACAAGACCTGGATCACGCACGCCGCGCGCGCCGATCTGATGACGCTGCTGGTCCGCACCGATTCCGGCACGAAAGGCTACGAGGGCCTGTCGATGCTGCTGGCCGAGAAGCCGCGCGGGACCGACGGCGATCCGTTTCCCGCGCCCGGGATGCGCGGGACCGAGATCCGCACGCTCGGCTATCGCGGCATGAAGGAGTACGAACTCGCCTTCGACGGCTTCGTCGTGAAGGCCGAGAACCTGCTCGGCGGCGTCGAAGGGCAGGGGTTCCGCCAGTTGATGCGCACGTTCGAATCGGCGCGCATCCAGACGGCGGCGCGGGCGATCGGCGTGGCGCGCGCGTCGTTGGACGCGTCGCTGGCTTACGCCACGGCGCGCCGGCAGTTCGGCAAGAAGCTGCTCGACTTCGCGCGCGTGGCCGACAAGATCGCGATCATGGCGGCCGAAATCCTGGCGGCGCGGCTGCTGACGCGTCACGCCGCGCGCAAGAAGGATTCGGGCGCGCGCTGCGATCTGGAGGCGGGCATGGCCAAGCTGCTCGCCGCGCGGGCGGCCTGGGCCGCCGCCGACAACGCCGTGCAGATCCACGGCGGAAACGGCTACGCGGTCGAATTCCCGGTGTCGCGCCTGCTGGTCGACGCGCGCATCCTGGCGATCTTCGAGGGCGCGGCGGAAATCCAGGCCGAGGTGATCGCGCGCCGGCTGATGGAGGGCGCGAATTGACCAAGACTCACCCCGATCTCGATCTTCTCCCCGAAGTCGCCGACGCGCTGGTGCGCGGCGCGCCCGTCGTCGCGCTCGAATCCACCATCGTCGCGCACGGCCTGCCGCGCCCGGCCAATCTCGACGCGGGGCGCGCGCTGGAAGCCGAAGTGCGCGGCGCGGGCGCGATCCCGGCGACCATCGCCATTCTCGGCGGGCGCATTTGCGTCGGC
>JAMNXK010000607.1 GCA_023653245.1 Tagaea sp. | reverse complement strand
CCAGCGTCTGGGCGTGCCGGAGATCGTCGCGCGCATTCTCGCGGGCCGCGGGATCGACGCGGAGTCCGCCCCCGCTTTTCTGGCGCCGCGCTTGCGCGACGCGCTGCCCGATCCCTTCGCCTTCAAGGATATGGACAAGGCCGTCGCGCGTCTGGTCGCGGCGATCGACAAGGGCGAGACGATCGCCGTGTTCGGCGACTACGACGTCGACGGCGCCACGTCCTCGGCGCTGTTGCGCCGTTTCTTCGCGGGCGTGGGCGCGAAATCCGTCGTCTACATTCCCGACCGGATGAAGGAGGGCTACGGCCCCAACGCGCCGGCGCTTCTGAAGCTCAAGGCGGAAGGGGCCGCCGTGGCGATCACGGTGGATTGCGGCACGACCGCGCACGCGCCATTGCTGGCCGCGTCCGAAGCCGGGCTCGACATGATCGTCGTCGATCACCATGCGGCCGAGGCGCAATTGCCGCGCGCGCTGGCCATCGTCAATCCCAACCGGCTCGACGAAAGCGGCGCGCACGGGCAGATGGCGGCGGTCGGCGTGGCCTTCGTGCTCGCGGTCGGGCTGAACAAAGCCCTGCGCGAGGCGGGCAAGGCGCATCTCGCCAACGACGACATGCTGGGCCTGCTCGATCTCGTCGCACTCGGCACGGTGTGCGACGTGGTGCCGCTGACCGGCGTCAATCGCGCTTTCGTTTCGCAAGGCTTGAAGGCCGTGGCCGCGCGCGGGCGCGTGGGCCTCGCCGCTCTGGCCGACGTGGCGGGTTTGAACGAAACGCCGCAGGCTTTCCATCTCGGATTTCTGCTGGGCCCGCGCGTGAACGCGGGCGGGCGCGTGGGCGAGGCCGATCTGGGCACGCGCCTGTTGACCACCGACGATCCGGCGCAAGCCGCCGAGATCGCGCGCCGCTTGGACGCCTACAACCGCGAGCGCCAGCGCATCGAGGCCGACGTGCTCGAAAGCGCGCTGACCGAGGCGGAAGAGGCGGGGGCGGCGGATTTCGTCTGCGTGGCGGGCGAAGGCTGGCATCCCGGCGTGATCGGAATCGTGGCGAGCCGGCTCAAGGAAAAATACGACCGGCCCGCTTTGGTGATCGCGCTCGACGGCGGGATCGGCAAGGGCTCGGCGCGCACGGCGCTGGGCTTCGATATCGGCGCGGCGACCATCGCGGCGCGCGCGGAAGGTCTGCTGATCAACGGCGGCGGCCACGCCAACGCGGCGGGCTTGACGGTGTCGCGCGACGCGTTGCCGGCTTTGCGCCGGTTCTTCGACGCGGCCGTCGCCGAGTATTTCCGCGCCGCGCCCAAGCGCGGCAGCTACGAGATCGACGGCGCGCTGTCGCTCGCGGGTGCGACGACCGAGTTCCTCGACGAGCTCGACAAGATGGCGCCCTACGGCATGGGCAATCCCGAGCCGCGCTTCGTTTTCGCGAACGTGCGGATCGCCAAGGCCGATATCGTGGGCGAAAAGCACATACGCTGCTTCCTGCAGGACGCGCGCGGCGGCCGCCTGGCGGCCATCGCCTTTCGCGCGGTCGATACGGGCTTGGCGCAAATCCTGCTGCGCGCCGACGGATCGGCGGTGCATTTGGCGGGCCGGCTCAAGCGCGACACTTGGCGCGGCGCGAGCCGGGTTCAGCTGCATATCGAGGACGCCGCGCGGGGTTAATCTTGGTTTCATCTATTCGTGCGAACGATGCGCGATGGACGAGACCCGCGACATCGACGCGCTGCGCGCCGAGCTTTCGGATCTGCGCGCCCGGCTCGACCGGCAGCGCGAGTTCATGGCGCGCCTGGTCCACGAGTTCCGCAGCCCGTTGAACGCGATCGCCGGCTTCGCCGAGATCATGGCCGACGGCCGGTTCGGTCCGCTCGGCACTCCGCGCTACGTCGAGTACGCCCGGGACATCCGCGCGGCCGCCTTGCAGCTCGCCGATCTGGTCGGCGACACGCTCGACGCGGCCAAATACGGGTCGGGGCGCTACACGCTCGACGAAGCGGGCTGCGATCTGGTCGAAATCCTGCGCGACGGCGCGTCGGCCATGCGCGGGCTCGCTCTGCGCAAGCGATTGGCCATCGAGCTGGTCCTGTCCGATCGCCTCCCGGTCTACGCGGATGCGCGCGCATTGCGGCAGATCGCGATCAATCTTCTGTCCAACGCGATCAAGTTCACGCCGATCGACGGCGCCATCCGCATCGGCGCCGGGCTCGACGCGCAAGGGGCGCTCGAATTCTCGGTGCGCGACACGGGCCTGGGCATGTCGCGCGAGGAGATCCGCCGCGCGTCCGAGCCGTTCAAGGGCTCGAGCGAGGGGCTGTGGGGCGAGCGCGGCAGCGGGCTGGGCCTGTCGATCGTGCGCGCGCTGGCCGAGCTGCATGGCGGCGCCATCGAGATCGCGAGCGAGATGGGCGAGGGCACCGAAGTGCGCGTGCGACTGCCCGCGTGGCGGGTGCACGGCAAACCGCCGCCGGTCCATCCTTGGGAGGACGCGGCATGAGCATCCCGCCCCCGGGCAAGATCGACCGGATCGCGCTGCGCGAAATCGCGGCGTCGAACGCACGCTTCCGCAAGGGCGATCCGTCGGCGCGGCGCGCCAAGCTCGCCTTCATGGATCTGGGCGGTTTGGATCTCGACGGGCTCGACCTCGGTGGGGCGGACCTCACCGGCGCGCGGCT
>JAMNXK010000606.1 GCA_023653245.1 Tagaea sp. | reverse complement strand
TCGTGAAGCCCGAGGAAGCGTGCGAGGCCTTGCGCAAAGCCGGCCTCGAAACCACCGACCTGACGGGCGTTTCCTACAACCCGATCCTCGACGTCTGGCGCCTGACCCGCGACCTCGACGTCAACTATATGGGCTTCGCGATCAAGGGCCGGTGATTGCCGGAATCGCCGATTGTGGCTACAGTAGCCACATGAAGACCAAGCGCAAATCCGACGGCGTATGGACCCTTCGCGCGGCGAAGGACCGCTTCTCCGAAGTCGTCGCCGCCGCCGAAAAGCGGCCGCAGCGAATCGTGCGCGCGGGCCGGTCCGGCGCACCCACAAAGGAATTCGTCCTGAGCGTCGCGGGGCCGAAACGGCGCGGCGCGCGCAAGGAGACGCTCGCCGATTGGCTGCTCGCCAACGGCGGATTTTTGGACGACCGGTCGGCGCGCATCCTCGACGAAACCGTCAGCGCGCCGGGAACCGCGACGGCGGATCCGCCGGATTTCGACTGATCCATGCCGGGCTATCTTCTCGACACGATGGTCATCAGCGAGACCGTCAAACCGCGCAAGTCGCCTCGCGTCGTCGAATGGCTCGCGGCGACCCGCGATTCCGGACATTTCCTCAGCGTCCTGAGTTTCGCCGAACTCCACCACGGAATCGACAATGTCCGGGCCGAAAGTCCCATCCGCGCGGCTAAGCTGACCGAATGGGCCGTATCGCTCGAAGATCTTTGGCGCGGCTCGACGCTCGACGTGAATCTTTCGGTCGCCCGCCTGGGCGGCCGTTTCATTCGGCGGCTTCCTTCGGAGCAGATCGACGCGCTTCTTGCGGCCACGGCGGCGATCCACGGCCTGACCGTCGCGACCCGCAACGTCCGGCACTTCCGTCTCTTCGATGTCGCCGTCGTCGATCCTTACGCGTGAAGGCCACCCGCGGCGCGCATCACGCGCGCGCGAAAGGGTTCAAAAGCTCGACGTCCAAGCCGGCGACGTCGCGCACATTCCGGGTCACGAACGCCATGCCGCGCGCTTTGGCGGTCGCGGCAAGCATCGAATCGACCGGTGACAAAGGCCGGATGGCGTTCATCCGTCCCCACATATCGGCGTCGCCGCGTTCGAAGGGCAGTATTCGCTCGCCGTAGAGCAGCTCGATCGACGCCAGCCAATTCCGCAACGATCGCGCCGCCGCCGGATCGCGCCGCGCTTTGGCGTCGGCGCCTTTGCGCAACTCGCCCAACACGATGACGCTCAAGAACAGCCGTTCATCCGGCACGGACGCGAACCAAGCGCTCACGCCCGGATCGCAGTTCCGCCCCTTGCGATATTCGGATACGACGTTGGTATCGAGCAGAAAATTCAAAGATCGACCTTGCGCGCGCGCGCGCGCGGGCGATCGAGATCGATGCCTTCCAGCGGCGCTTGCGCGAGCATCGCCTTGAACCCGCCAGGCGGCGGAACAAGCTGAACGCGCAACCAATCGCGTGTCTCCACCGACAGAGCCGGATCGGTCAGCGCGCTCGCCAAGCGACGCACCAGCGGCGCGTCGGCGCGCGCCACGCTGACCTCCAACCTCACGATACCTTCCCGTTCGCGACGCCGGCGATGCTCGGCGACCGCCTTCTTGCGCACCAGACCCATGCCGATCTCCTATTTCCGGAAACTGTACCGGAAACTCGATCAAACGGCAACGACACCCTGCCCGCTCATCGCCAGGGCGCCGTTGGGGGTTTCGGCCCAGGCGGTGACGGCGGCGCCGTCGCGTTTGGCGCGGATCGTAAAGGGCGCGGTGTCGAACAAGGGCGCCACGCCGCGGAATTCGAAGCGCGCGAGGGGCCTGCCGCCGAGTTCCTCGCACAGCCCCATCAGCAGTGTGGCCGTCAGCGGCCCGTGGAACACCAGGCCCGGGTAGCCCTCGACCTTCGTCGCGTAAGGCTGGTCGTAGTGGATGCGATGGCCGTTGAAGGTCAGCGCCGAGTAGCGGAACAGCAAAGTCGCATCGGGCACGATCGCGCGCGAAATCTCGGCGCCCTCGGGCGGGGCGACGGGCTTTGGCGCGGGCGCCCCCGGTGCCGGCGCGTCGCGATAGACGATGTCGTGCTCTTCTTCGAGCGCAAAGGCGCCGTCCGCCTCGATCCGATGCCGGACGGTCACGAAGACGAGATCGCCGCTCTTCCCGCTCTTGCTCTGGACCTTGAGGATTTCCGAGCGCCGCGTCGCCAACGCTCCCACGCGCAACGGCGCATGGAAGACGAGCCGTCCGCCCGCCCACATGCGGCGCGGGCGTTCGACCGGCGGCAGGAACCCGCCGCGCTTGGGATGGCCGTCGGGGCCGAGCGCGCCGGCGGGCTCGGCCGCGTTGAAGAGCATCCAGTGCCAGCCGGGCGGCAACGGATCGTCGTCGCGCGGAACCGGCCGGTCGAGTGTGGCGGCCATCTTCACGGCTTGCGTCGGATCGACGCGCTCCTCGCGCGTTTCGGTCCGGCCGATCCAAGCTTCGTAACCGCTCACGCGAATTCCTTGCGGATCGCGCCGGAATGCTCGCCCACACGCGGGACCGCGCCCAAGGCGGGCGCGCGCTCGCCGTTCACGATCGGCGGCGGCGCGGGCAGGTTCACCTCGCCCTCGGGGGTCGCGACCGTCACGCGGCGCAGCTGCGGATGTTTGGAGAACTCGGCCACCGTATTCGCCAC
>JAMNXK010000056.1 GCA_023653245.1 Tagaea sp. | reverse complement strand
ATATCTATATCGGCTCGATCGGGATGGAGCAGGCCTTCGACGCCATGTCCACCGGCGAGGTCGACGAGAATTGGGCCAAGGAGCACCACGGCATTTGGCTCGCCAAGGTCAAGGGCACGCCGATGCCCAAGATGGGCCACGACTGAGGCCCAACTTTCGAAGGGCCCGGAACCGGCGACGGTTCCGGGCCTTTTTCTTTTCCGCCGCCATGATCCGCAGCGCCGCCATCGCAGCCTTCGTCCTGATCGCGTGCCCCGCCGGCGCCGAGTTGCAAGGTCATGGCGCCATGGTCAACGCGGTCGCCGTGTCGCCCGACGGCGCGCGCGCGCTGACCGGCTCGTGGGACTACTCGGTGCGGCTGTGGGATTTGCCCGCGCATCGCGAGCTCAAGGCGCTCGAGGAGCACAGCCAAAGCGTCAACGCGGTCGCCTTCCTGCCCGGTGGGCGCCAAGGCGTGTCGGGCTCGTTCGACGGCACGATCCTGCTCTGGGATCTCGAGGCCGGAACCGTCTTGCGCAAGTTCGAAGGCCATCGCGCGAGCGTCGCCGGGCTTGCCGTGTCGCCGGACGGCACGCGGATTTTCTCGGCGAGCTGGGACCGCAGCTTGCGCCTGTGGGACGCCGCCACCGGCCGGTCGTTGCGCGCGTTCGAGGGCCACACGCAGAACGTCAACGCGGCGGCGATCCTGCCCGACGGGCGCATCGGCGTGTCGGCGGGCTACGACCTGACGATCCGGCTGTGGGATCTGGAGACCGGTGCCGAGCTTTACGTGCTCGAAGGCCACACCAATTCGGTCAACGCGCTGGCGGTTTCCGGCGACGGCAAGATCCTCGCCTCGGGCTCGACCGACGGCACGGTGCGGATTTGGGATCTCGAAACGCGGAACGAGCGGGCGGTCCTCGATGGCCATCGCGGCTTCGTCACGTCGGTGGCGCTGTCGCCCGACGGCAAGCGGCTGCTGTCGGGCGGCGGGGACCGAACGTTCCGTTTGTGGGACGTCGAGATCGGTCGCCAGCTCCACAACATGCAAGGCCATCGCCGGCCGGTATGGAGCGTGGCGTTTTCGCCCGACGGGCGGCGCGGCCTGTCGGCGGGCTACGACGAGGTGGTGAAGATCTGGAACCTCGACACCGGCGAGGAAATTCCGGCGCCGAGATAGCGTATCCTTCCGCCATGACCGACTCCGGGGATTTGGCCGCGCGCTGGAATGGGCTCGCGGATCGGGTGCGCGAGGGGCGCGGGGCCGAGGCTTTGCCGGACATCGACGCCGCCCTCGCCGAGAGCCCCGCTTTCGCGCCCGGCCATTTTTTGCGCGGCGTGGCGCTGCTCGCACTCGGGCGCCCGGCGGAGGCGGCTCTGGCGGGCGAGGCTTCGTGCGCGCTCGACCCGGGCAATGGGGATGCGCTGTGGTTGGCGCTGGTCGCGCGCGACGCGGCGGGCGACTTGGCGGGTGCGACGGCGCGCGCGCGCGACGGCGCCGCGCGACATCCCGCGCGCGTGGATTTCGCCGCGATGCTGCCCTTGTTGCTCGATCGCGCCGGCGAGCGCGTCGCGGCCTACGAAGCGGCGCGCGCGGGGCAGCAGCGCCATCCCGACAGCGCCAACGCGACTTTCGTGCACGCCATGCTCGCGCAGAAGGTGTGGCGGCTGGCGGAGGCCGAAGCCGGCTTCGCGCGCGTAGCCGCGCTCGATCCCGCGTCCGTGAACGCGCAATTCGGCCTCGGCAATTGCGCGCTGGAGGAGGGCCGCTTCGCCGCTGCGCGCGCGGCCTACGAACGCGCGCTCGCGCTCGCGCCGGACCACGAGCCGGCTTGGGTCAACCGGCTTTACGCGTCGAACTACGATCCCGCGGTGGACGCGGCCGCCCGCCTCGCGTTGCACGGGGCCTGGGCCGCGAAATTCGCCGATCCGCATTTCCCGGCCGAACCGCCGCGCGCGCGCGCCGCCGGCGGGCGCCTGCGCGTCGGCTACGTGTCGGGGGATTTCCGCACCCACTCGGTCGCCCCCTTCGTGCGGCCGCTGTTCCGCCACCACGACCGCTCGGCTTGCGAGGTGTTCGCCTATTCGAGCGTCGAAACGCCGGACGACGAAACCGCCGCGCTGCGCGGCCTGGCGGATTCCTGGCGGCCGATTTTCGGCCTCGACGACGATGCGGCCGCAGCCCAGGTCCGCGCCGACGGGATCGACATCCTGATCGATCTCGCCGCGCACACCGCGGGCAACCGGCTGGGCGTCTTCGCGCGCAAACCGGCGCCGGTGCAGGCGAGCTGGCTGGGCTATTGCGGCACGTCGGGCATGCGCGCGATCGATTGGTTCCTGACCGACGCGCATATCGTGCCCGACGGGCACGAGGCGGCGTTCGCCGAGGGCGTCTGGCGCATGCCCCACGCCTATGCCTTCGAGCCGCAAGCCGCACTTCCCGAACCGGCACCGGCGCCGATCCTCGCCAAGGGCCATGCGACGTTCGGGCATTTCGGCCGGCTCGCGCGGATCAACGACGCGGTGCTGCGGGTTTGGGCGCGGGTGCTCGAAGCGGTGCCGGGCGCGCGTCTCCGGCTGAACACCTTGGCGCTCAACGACGCGGATGTCCGCGCGCGGCTGGCCGCGCGTTTCGCGGCGCAAGGCGGGGATCGCGCGCGCCTCGAATTCGCCGCGACCCATCCCCAAAAGGTGACTTGGGATTCCTACGCCGGGATCGACGTCGCGCTGGACCCGTTTCCCTTCAACGCGGGGGCTACGACGTTCGAAGCGCTTTGGCTCGGCGTTCCGGTCGTCACCCTCGAAGCCGCGCCGCCCTTCGGGCGCATGGGCGGATCGATCCTGCGCGCGGGGCGCCTGGACGCGTGGATCGCGGCGGACGAAGACGCCTATGTCGCGCTGGCCGCGCGCGCGGTCCGCGATCCGCAAGAACTCGCCGCGACGCGCGCGGGTTTGCGCGCGCGCTTGCGCGCTTCGCCCTTGCTGGACGGGCCCGGCTTCGCGCGGAATTTCGAGGCCGCTCTGCGCGGGATGTGGGATCAGGCGGCGCGGTCGAAATAGGCCGCCGATAGGATCATGTTGACGGTGCGTCCGTCTTCGGCGAGCGGCAGGCGTAGGATTTCCGCGCGCAGATACCGATCGTCGAGTGCGGCGTCGAGAAATTGCACGCAAGGCGCGCCCGTGGCGGCCACTTCGCGATAGGCGGGGATCACGTGCGCCGCCAGTTGCCGGGCGGCGAGCGCGTCGAGATGGAGGCCGGTGGCGTCGTAGCCCAGGAAATCCACGATATGCGAACCGACCAGCCGATGGCGAAAACGCGGCGGCGCGCCCGGCTCGACGTCGGTCAGGATCAGATGCCCCAGCGCGAAGCGCAGCTCCAACGGATCGATATCGGCACGGCGGGGCAGGCCGCCGTCTTGGCGGCGCTTGGCGTCCCAATAGGCTTGAACTTTGCGCAGCTCCGGACGCATTGGCCGGTGCACTTGCGCGCCGTCGGCGGACATTTGCGGGTTCTCCTTCGCGGTATGTTGCACTGCAGCGAATATGGTCCCATTCGGTGAGCCGTGTCTGAAAGCGTTATGGTATTCGCGCAAACCCGCCATGCGGGCGCTAACCCGCTCGAATCGGCGGGATTTCGCCCGAGCTTGCAAAGCCCCTTGGTCTGGGGTACACGCCTGCCCGCGTCGGCAGGCATCCCGCCTGTCCGGCGGCAAACCCTCACGCGGGACATTCCGTCTTCCGGCGCCATAGGCCGGAAGTCGTTCCGGTGCCGGCCCGTTTCGGGTCTGGTGCTCGTCCCGCGGCGGATCAACCGGAAAAAAGGATACCTCGCCGATGGCGATTCCGAGCTTCACCATGCGCCAGCTTCTCGAAGCGGGCATTCACTTCGGCCACCAGACGCGCCGCTGGAACCCGAAAATGGCGCCGTATCTGTTCGGCGTGCGCAACAACATCCACATCATCGATCTGCAGCAGACCGTGCCGCTGCTCGAGCGCGCGCTGCAAGCCGCGCGCGACGTCGCCTCGGCGGGCGGGCGCGTGCTGTTCGTCGGCACCAAGCGCCAGGCGCAGGATTCGATCGCCGAAGCGGCCAAGCGCTGCGGCCAGTATTACGTGAACCATCGCTGGCTGGGCGGCATGCTCACCAACTGGAAGACGATCTCGCTGTCGATCAAGCGCTTGCGCGAGATCGACGAGCGCATCGCGGGCGAAGGCACGGGCCTGACTAAGAAGGAAACGCTGTACCTGACGCGCGAGAAGGACAAGCTCGATCGCTCGCTGGGCGGCATCAAGGAAATGGGCGGCCTGCCCGATCTGCTGTTCGTGATCGACACCAACAAGGAAGCGATCGCGGTCGAGGAAGCGCGCCGTCTGGGCATTCCGGTCATCGCGGTGCTCGACTCGAACTCGGATCCGAAGGGCGTCACCCATCCGATCCCGGGCAACGACGACGCGCTGCGCGCGATCCAGACCTATTGCGAGCTGATGGCGGGCGCGGTCCTCGACGGGCTGCAGGCCGAAATGAAGGCCGCGGGCGTGGACGTGGGCGCGGCCGTCGATGTGCCGGTCGAAACCATCGCCGCCGAGGCGGCCCCTGCCGCCGAGGGTGCCGAGCCGCCGGTCGTCGACAAGGACGCCGCCGAAGCCAAGGCGGCGCCGAAGAAGCCGCGCGCCAAGAAGCCCGCCAAGGAAAAAGCGACGGCCGAGTGATCGGCCGCGCCCCTCCCGCGTCACGACGAAATCGATAGAGGAACACGATGGCCGAGATCACCGCCGCACTCGTCAAGGAACTGCGCGAAAAAAGCGGCGCAGGCATGATGGATTGCAAGCGCGCGCTCACCGAAAGCGGCGGCGACATCGAAGCGGCGGTCGATTGGCTGCGCAAGAAGGGCCTCGCGGCGGCCGCCAAGAAGGCCGGGCGCATCGCCGCCGAAGGCCTGATCGGCGTGGCGTCGTCGGGCCTGACCGGTGCCGCCGTCGAGGTCAATTCCGAAACCGACTTCGTTGCGCGCAACGACGCGTTCCAGGACTACGTGCGCAACGTCGCCACGGTGGCGCTGGGGACGGGCGGGGACGTCGAGAAGCTCAAGGCGGCCGCCTATCCGGGCGGCGGCACGGCCGCCGACGCCCTGTCGGCACTGGTCGCCAAGATCGGCGAGAACATGACCTTGCGCCGCACGGCGGCATTCACGGTCAAGGACGGCGTGGTCGCGACCTACATGCACGCCGCCGTCTCGCCGGGGCTCGGCAAGATCGGCGTGCTCGTGGCGCTGGAAAGTGCGGGCGACAAGGAAAAGCTGCTGGCGCTGGGCAAGCAGATCGCCATGCATATCGCCGCGGCGAATCCGCAAGCGCTCGACATCACCTCGGTCGATCCGGCGGCACTGGCGCGCGAGAAGGCCGTGCTGACCGAACAGGCTTCCGCGTCGGGCAAGGCGCCGGCCGTGATCGAGAAGATGGTCGAAGGCCGCGTGCGCAAATACTACGAGGAGACGGTGCTGCTCGAGCAGGTCTACGTCGTCGACGGCGAAAGCCGCGTGAAGGACGTGATCGCCAAGCTCGCCAAGGAAATGGGCGCGGCGGTGGCGTGCACGGGCTTCGCGCGCTACGCGCTGGGCGAAGGCATCGAGAAGAAGACGGAAGATTTCGCGGCCGAAGTGGCGGCACAGCTCAAATCCTGATCTCGCAACCGGGGACGCGCCGATGGCCACCAAGTACAAGCGCGTGCTGCTCAAGATCTCGGGCGAGGTGCTGGCCGGACCCGGCGGGCATGGGCTCCACCCCGAGACGATCGACCGCATCGCCGCCGACGTGAAGGAAGTCGTCGATCTGGGCGTGCAGGTCTGCCTGGTGATCGGCGGCGGGAACATCTTCCGCGGGCTCGCCGGCGCCAAGAAGGGCGTCGAGCGCGCGCACGGCGACTACATGGGTATGCTCGCCACGGTCATCAACGCGCTGGCGTTGCAGAACGCTCTCGAAGGGATCGGCGTCACCACGCGCGTGCAATCGGCCATCCCGATGGCCTCGATCGCCGAGCCCTATATCCGCCGGCGCGCCATGCGCCATATGGAAAAAGGCCGCGTCGTGATTTTCGGCGCGGGCACCGGCAATCCCTTCTTCACGACCGATACGGCCGCCGCGTTGCGCGCCTCGGAGATGGGCTGCGACGCGCTGCTCAAGGGTACGAAGGTCGACGGCGTCTATTCGGCCGATCCCAACAAGGACCCGACGGCCACGCGCTACGAAAAGCTCGGCTACAAGGAAGTGCTCGAACGCGACCTCGGCGTCATGGACGCCGCCGCCATCGCCTTGGCCCGCGAAAACCACATTCCCATTCTCGTGTTTTCCATCCAGAATCCCGGGGGATTCGCCCAAATCATGAAGGGGTCGGGCCGGTACACGCTGGTCGCCGACTGAGAGGGAAGAAACATGTCCGCCACCGCCGATATCGAAGAACTGCGCCGTCGCATGAACGGCGCCATGGACGGGCTCAAGAAGGAATTCTCGGGTCTGCGCACCGGCCGCGCCAACGCCAACATGCTCGACCCCGTGATGGTCGAGGCCTACGGCAGCACGATGCCGATCTCGCAATGCGCCACCGTCTCGGCACCCGAGCCGCGCATGCTGACCGTCCAGGTCTGGGACAAGGGCCTGGTCAAGGCGGTCGAGAAGGGGATCCAGGCGGCCAATCTCGGCCTCAACCCGATGGCCGACGGCCAGCTCATCCGCATTCCGATGCCCCCGATGACCGAAGAGCGGCGCAAGGAGCTCGGCAAGATCGCCAAGGGCTATGCCGAAGCCGCGCGCGTCTCGGTGCGCAACGTCCGCCGCGACGGCATGGACGGCCTCAAATCCGCCCTGAAGGACGGCAAGATTACCGAGGACGATAACCGCAAGAACCAGACCCAGGTCCAGACCCTGACCGACGAGTTCATCAAGAAGATCGACGACCAGCTCGCGGCCAAGGAAAAGGACATCATGGCGGTCTGAACCGCCGGTCTTTCGTCCGCAACGGAAAAACCCATGGCCGAACCGGCCCCGATACCGCGCCACGTGGCGATCATCATGGACGGCAATGGCCGCTGGGCGAAGGCGCGGGGGCTGCCGCGCGTCGCCGGCCACAAGCGCGGGGCCGACGCCGTGCGCCGGGCGCTGACCGCGGCGGGCGAATTGGGCGTGCGCTATCTCACGCTGTTCGGCTTCTCGTCGGAAAACTGGAAGCGCCCGCTCGACGAGATCACCGATCTGATGGGCTTGTTGAGGGTCTATCTGCGTTCGGAGATGGCCGAGCTGCACGCCAAGGGCGTGCGCATCCGGGTGATCGGCGAGCGCGCACGGCTCGCACCCGACATCCAGACCCTGATCGACCAAGCCGAACGCACGACCGCAGCCAACGACAAGCTCGATTTCGTGATCGCGCTGTCCTACGGCGCGCGCGCCGAGATCGCGCGCGCGGCGCGCGCGCTGGCGAACGAGGCCAAGGCCGGACAAATCGATCCCGAAACGATCGGCGAGGGCGATATCGCGCGCCATCTGTTCACCGCCGACATTCCCGATCCCGATCTGCTGATCCGCACCAGCGGCGAAAAGCGCATCTCGAATTTCCTGCTTTGGCAGTGCGCCTACGCCGAGTTCGTGTTCATGGACGTGCTGTGGCCGGATTTCGAGCGCAATCACCTCGAAGCGGCGATCGCCGAGTTCGGCAAGCGCGAGCGCCGCTACGGCGCCGTGGTGGGATGACCCAAGCGGCACCGTCGGCACTGCGCCAGCGCGTGGTGTCCGGAATCGTCCTGGCGGCGGTGGCGCTGGCGGGGCTGTTCTCGGGGCGCGAGGCGTTCGAGATCATGCTCGCCTTGTGCGGCGCCGTCCTCGCCTGGGAATGGACGCGGCTGGTCGGCGACGGGCGCTTCGGCTCGACCGGCGTGGCGGTCGCCTTCGCCGCCCTCGCCGCCGGGGCCGCCGCGGCGCTGGCGCGGCCGGGGATCGGCTTGCTGCTGTGCCTGGCCGGGACCGCGATCGTATTCTCGTTCGCGCGCACCGGCGAGCGCGACCATCCCAAATGGCTCGCCGCAGGGCCGATCTACATCGGCGTACCGATCGTGGCGCTGATCTGGTTGCGCGGGCACGATCTGGCCGGGCTGGAAACGATCTTGTGGCTGCTGGCATGCGTGTGGGCGACGGATACCGGCGCCTATTTCTTCGGGCGCGGAATCGGCGGGCCGCGGCTCGCACCGGCGATCTCGCCCAACAAAACTTGGGCCGGCTTGCTGGGCGGCATGGCGTGCTCGGCGGCGGTCGGAATTCCCGCCGCGTGGCTCGAACCCGCCGGCCCGCCGGCGGCAATGCTGGCGATCGCCGGAGCCATCCTGGCGGTGATCGCCCAGGCGGGCGATCTGCTCGAATCCTTCGTCAAGCGGCGCTTCGGCGCCAAGGACGCGGGCACGCTCATTCCCGGGCATGGCGGGTTGTTCGACCGCGTGGACGGAATGCTTGCCGCCGCGCCCGCGTTGGCCTTGTTCCAATTTCTGACCGGCGGCACGGTGCTGGCATGGCCCTGAAACGCGTGAGCATCCTGGGTGCGACCGGCTCGGTCGGGCGCAACACGGTCGATCTGATCGCCCGCGCGCCCGAGCGATTCGCCGTCGAAGCCCTGACCGCCAATCGCGACGCCGTGCGCTTGGCCGAGCAAGCCAAGGCGCTCGGCGCCAAATTCGCCGCCGTCGCCGATCCCGCGGCCTATGCCGAGCTCAAGGCGGCGCTCGCGGGCACAAGGATCGAGGCCGCCGCCGGGCCCGAGGCCGTGATCGCGGCGGCCCAACGCCCGGCCGAGTGGGTGATGGCCGCGATCGTGGGGGCCGCCGGCTTGGCGCCCACCCTCGCCGCGATCCGCCGGGGGGCCACGATCGGCCTGGCCAACAAGGAAACGCTGGTTTGCGCCGGCGCGCTGGTCACCGCCGAGGTGACGAAATCGGGTGCGACGCTGATCCCGGGCGATCGCGAGCACTCGGCGATTTTCCAGGTTTTCGAGCCCGCGCGGATCGACCGTGTGGCGCGGCTCATCCTGACCGCGTCGGGCGGGCCGTTCCGGACCTGGCCCTT
>JAMNXK010000055.1 GCA_023653245.1 Tagaea sp. | reverse complement strand
TAGTCGCCGTTCGCCCGGAAGCCGATCCAGCTGCGCTGGCCCGAGATCGCACCGCCCATCTCGCGCCCCGGGCGCACGCGGCGGATTTCCGGCACGCCGTCTTGCAGCCAGGCGATTTGCCCGTCGCTGGCGGCGGCGGCCGGGCGCAGCAAGCGATCGGTCGCGCGCACATCGGCGGTCTCGGTCGGGTTGACGGCGCCCACGGCGGCGAGCGTGGAACGCTCCCCGTCGGTCAGGCGATAGAGCCCCGGCCGGTCGGGCACGAAGGTCGCGGTCTGCCGGCCGCCGCGCCCGTCGCCCAGGCGGATCTCGGCGTTCGCCCCTTCCGGCCCTTCGATACGCACCGGGGTGGCGACCGGATCGACCGCACGGCGCTCGATCTCGATCCGGTTGGCGCGCACCCGCGCCTTGAGATCGTTCTCCTCGAGCTCGGGCTCCTTCATCAGCCAATGCGCCACGCGGCGCAGCAGCTCGGCGTGCGGGCCGCCGCCGTCGTAGCCGCGCGCCCACAGCCAGATATTGTCGCTCATCATCTGCGCCACGCGCCCCTCGCCGACGCGGTCGAGCAGCAGCAGCGGCCGGTCGGCCGCACCGGTCATCAGCACCTGGCCGCGCCGGGGCTCGGTATCGATGTGCCGGAACCAGCGGCCCCATTCGGGCGTGGTGCCTTCGCCGCCGGGCAGATCGGACGTGACCGGATGGCGCCGGCCCACGGGCGACAGGCCGGGCACATAGGCCTGCTCGAAATTCTGGCCGGTGGGAATGCCGGGCATGATCTGGCCCAAGGGCGAATTGAACAGCGAGTTGGGCGAGGAGAAATTCGGCCCCACCGCGATCAGCAGCGCGCCCCCGGCGCGCACGTAGCGCACGATGTTGTCGAGATAGATCTGCGCCAGCACGTCGCGCCGCCGGTAGCGGTCGAAGATGACGAGGTCGAACTCCGCGAGCTTGACCTCGAACAATTCGCGGATCGGGAAGGCGATCAGCGACAGCTCGTTCACGGGCGTGAAATCCTGCGCCTCGGGCGGGCGCAGGATGGTGAAATGCACGAGATCGACCGCCGGGTCGGATTTCAGCAGGTTGCGCCAGGTGCGCTCGCCCGCGTGCGGCTCGCCGGTGACCAGCAGCACGCGCATGCGGTCGCGCACCCCGTTGACGACCACGACCTGCCGGTTGTTCTCGAGCGTCAATTCGCGCGGGCCCGGCGCGACTTCGATCTCGAACACCGTCGTGCCCGGCTTGTCGATCTGGAACTCGATGCGGCTGGCGACGCCCACGGGCAATTGCACGGTGCGGAAGGGCTGGCCGTCGCGCTTGATGTCCACGCGCGCGAGCTCGCGCGGGCTGCCCGCGCGCGGGGGCTCGCCTTCCTCGACGCGCAAGGTCAGGGTCTGCGGCTTGGCGACGATGGCGAAAGCCGGCGACTCGTCGACCACCAGGCGCCGATCGACTTCGCCGCGATTGCCGGCGATCAGCGCGTGCAGCGGGCCGGGCAGGTTGAGCCGCGCGATCTCCTCCGCCGCGCCGCGCGGCGCGTCGTGGACCTGGCCGTCGGTGATCAGCGCCACGCCCGCCACGCGCGCGCGCGGCACGTCCGCCAAGGCGCGCTCGAGCGAATCGAACAGCCTCGTGCCTTCCGCACCCTGGCCGCCCGAACCGGCGCGGATCGTGCGCACCTCCAGATCCTTCTCGCGCGCCAGCCGGTCGCGCAAGCCTTGCGCCGCGCGCTCGGCGCGCGAAGCGCGCTCGCCCACGCGCATGCTCGCCGATTCGTCGACCACGATCAGCGCCACGTCGGGCAGGGCCTTACGCTGCTCGATCACGGCCAGCGGATTGGCCAGCGCGAGCAGCAGCCCGCCGAGCGCCGCCGCGCGCCACCAAGCGCCCTTGGCGCCCGCGAACAGCGCGTAGCCGAGGGCGGGCAGCGCGAGCGCGGCCAAGGCGGCGAGCGCCCATAACGGGATCAGGGGCGCGAAGGCGAGCGAATATTCGGTCATCGCCGCAAGCGCTCCAGGATCGCGTCCACATGCACCTGGTCGGCCTTGTAGTTGCCGGTCAGCGCGTACATCACGAGATTGACGCCGAAGCGCACGGCCTGCTCGCGCTGGCCTTCGCCGCCGGGCACGGCGGCGAACATCGGGCGGCCTTGCGCGTCCAGCGCCCAGGCCGACGCCCAATCGTGCGCGCCGACGATGATCGAGGACACGCCGTCGTTCTCGCGCGCGTCGGGCGCTTCGACCCACACGGGCGCGCCGGTCAGCCGGCCGGGAAACTCCTGGAGCAGATAGAACGCCTTGGTCAGCACGTGCTCGGGCTGCACGCGGCCCAAACGCGGCAGATCGAGCGGGCGCAAGATCTCGCGCAAACGCAAGGCCGCCGGGCCGCCGCCGGCGGGGCCGATATAGTCGGCCTCGCGCGTGTCGAACAGGATCATGCCGCCATCGGCCAGATAGCGCTTGATGCGCGCCAGCGCCTGATCGCTCGGCCGGGGCACTTGAGCGACGACGGGCCAGTAGAGCAGCGGGAAGAACGCGAGCTCGTCGCGCTCGACATTCACGCCCGCGGGCGCGCCGGCATCGACCGCCGTGCGCCGCGACAGCACGGTCCCCAGGCCGGCGAGGCCGTTGCGGCTGACCGCGTCGATATCCTCGCGCCCGGTCTGCACGTAGGCGAGGCGGGTTTGCAGCGCATAGGGCAAGGCCGCGCGCTCGTCGAGTTCGGGCCGGGCCTGCGGCGGGCGGGTTTGCGCGTCGGCCGTGCCGGCGGCGAGAACGAGTCCGGCGAGCGCCGCGCCCGCCGCCCGCCGCCACAAGCCGCCGGCGCCGATCAAACCGCGCAAGAACAGCGCCAAGGCCAGATCGAGCGCGATCAGCAGGAACGCCGCGACCAGCAGCGGCGGTTTGAAATCGACCTCGCGCGCCGGCGCGTAATCGGCGGCGGTCACGCCCGACGGCAGGCCGCGCAGCGCCACCGGCGCCGGCACGCCTTGGCCCAGATTGAGCGCGCGGCGCGCGAGGTCGGTGCCGTACTGCCCGGGCGGCGTGCGCGCCGACGCGGGTTGGGTGGCGAGCGCGCGGGCGGTGACGCCCGTGGCGGCGGGGAAGGGGGCGACCAAGCGGCCGAACGCGTCGAGCGTGGCGACGGGGGCGAGCACGGCTTCGCCGCCCGCGTCGCCCGCGATGCCTTGGGCGAGGCCGAGCAAACGGCGGAGCATCTCGACGTAAAGCCCCGTGAGCGGCAGGTTCGACCATTCGGGCGAAGCGGTGACGTGGATCATCACCAGCCAGCCTTCGCCGCGCTTGTCGGCGGTGACCAGCGGCGTGCCGTCGGTCAGCCGCGCCCAGGTTTTCTGCGCGAGGTCGAGCGAGGGCTCGGCCAGCACCTGGCGGCGCACGCGCAGATCCTCGGGCACGTCGAGGCCCGCGAAGGCCGAGCCCGACTCGAACGGCGCGAGGCCCAAAGGCTGTTCCCAGGTCATCGCCCCGCCGAAGGCGCGCCCGCCCAAGCGCAAGGGCACGGGCACGAAATCGTCGTCGGCATCCACCAGCCGCGGGCCGGCGAAGCGCACGACCACGCCGCCCCGGCGCATCCACGGATCGAGCAGCGCGCGTTCGGGATCGGAGAGTCGGCCCAGATCGGCCAGCAGCAGCACCGAGATCTCGCGGCCCAGCAATTCGGCGAGATCGCCCGCGCGCACTTCGGCGAAAGGCTGCAAGGCGCGTTCGAGATAGAACGTGTCGGCGAGCAGCGGCTGGTTCTGGCGCTCCGCACCGCCCGAGGCGACAATCCCCACCGGGCGGCGGCGCCAGCGCTCGTCGATCAGCGCGATTCCGCCCGCGGTCGCTTCGCCTTCGAGCTCGATGCGCGCGATGCGATTGCGCAGCTCGGACGGAATGGCGAGCCGCGCGGTCGCTTGGGCGGCGCGTTCGTCGAATGTCAGGCGTTCGCGCGCCAGCAAGCGGCCGTCGTCGCCGCGCGCGAGCACCGCACTTTCGCGCGCGATGCCGATATCCGGACGCGCGGCCGTCACAGCGATCGCATTGGCTTCGGAGACGGGCGGCAGCAGCAGGCGCGCGCGCCGCTCGGGCGGATCGGCGAGATAGGTGACCGGCCCGGCGCGCTGCAGGCGTTCGAGCAGCGGGACGAGGGCGGGATCTTCGAGCCCGTCGCCGAGATAGAACACGGCGGCGGCTTGCGGCGGGGCGGCGGCGTCGATCGCGGCGAGGGCGGCCGCGCGATCGGCGGGCCACGGCTTGGGTTCGAGCGCGCCCAACAGCGTGCGCGCGGCGGCCGCCGTGATCAGGCGCGAGGCCCGCGGGGCGTCGGCCGACAGTCCCGGCGTCGTCGTCAGCACCATCACGGCGCGCGCCTCGCGCTCGGCCTGGTCGAGCGCGCGGTCGATGGCCGCACGCCGGCCGGCCCAATCGGACGCGGCGGCCCAATTGTCGTCGACCACGATCAGCACGGGGCCGGACGACGCGAAGCGCGCCGCCGGGTTGATCACCGGCTGGGCCAGCGCCAGAATCACCAACGCCGCGATCACCAAGCGCAAGAGCAGCAGCCACCACGGCGTTTGGGCGGGGGTCTCCTCCTTGGATTTGAGGCGCAGCAGCAGCGCTATCGCCGGGAAGGTCGCGCGGCGCGGCGCGGGCGGCGTCACGCGCAGCAGCCACCACAAGATCGGCAGCCCCGCGAGGCCCGCGAGCCACCACGGCGACAGGAAGGCGAAGGCGGCGAACGGCGTCATCGCGCCACCGCGCGCGACAGCGCCAGGAACAGCGCCATCAACGCGAGCTCCGGCCCGTGATCGGTGCGGTGCTGGACGTAGTTCCAGCCATAGGCGCGCGCGATGTCGCGCAAGCCCGCGACATGTCCTTCGAAGGCTTGGCGGTACTCGCCGCGCACCGCTTCGACGCGCGGGACGAGCAGATCGCCTTCGTTTTCGAGGCCTTCGAAGCGCGTGCGCCCCGCATAGGGCAGCCCGGCTTCGGCCGGATCGACGATATGCACGATGTGTCCGCGCACTCCGCCGCCGGCCAGCGACTTGATGCGCGCGTCGATCTCGTCGAGCGGCGACAGGAAATCGCCGAACAGCGCGCAGCTCGCGTGGCGCGGCAAACGATGGGTGCGCGGCAGGCCGGTGCCGGTCTCGGGCAAGGTCAGCACCATCTCGGCCAGCCGGTTGATCGCGAAGCGGCCGTGGAAGGGCGGCGCGCCCGAGCCGAGCAAGGCGACGCGCTCGCCGCCGCGCACCAGCAGTGCCGCGAGGGCGAGCAGCAGCAAATCGGCGCGTTCGGATTTTTGCGCGAGCTTGCGGCTCGACGACCACGCCATCGACGGCGAGCGGTCGGCCCACAGCCAGACGCTCTGCGCGGCTTCCCACTCGGTCTCGCGCACGAAGACATGCGCGGACTTGGCGGTTTGGCGCCAATCGATGCTGCCGATCGCGTCGCCGGGCATGTAGCGGCGGAACTGCCAGAAGGTTTCGCCTTGGCCGGTGCGCCGCCGTCCATGCACGCCTTGGGCGACGGTCGATGCGACGCGCTCGGCGGCGACGAGCAGCGGCGGCAAATGGCTGGCGAGCTGTTCGGCCGCCAGGCGCTTGCGCGCGAGGGCCGATTGGCGCGCCGCCGCCCGTCCGGAACCGCGCGCGCCGCTCGCGGCCACGGCGCTCACGCGAGGGGTGCCACCAATTGCGCGATGATTTCGTCGAGGGTCACGCCCTCGGCGCGCGCGGCGAAGCTCAGCGCCATGCGATGGCGCAGAACGGGGCCGGCCAGCGCCACCACGTCGTCGATCGACGGCGACAAGCGCCCGTCGAGCACGGCGCGCGCGCGCGCGGCCAGCATCAACGCCTGGCTGGCGCGCGGGCCGGGGCCCCAGATCACGTGTTTCTCGACGTCGGGCACGCCGCTCTCGCCGGGCCGTCCCGAGCGCACGAGCTTCAAGATCGCTTCGACCACCGCCTCGCCCACCGGCACGCGGCGGATCAGGCGCTGGGCGGCTTGCAGCTCGGCGGGCGTCATCGCCTGGCTGGGCGCTTCGTCCGTCGTCCCGGTCGTGGCGAACAACATGCGCCGCTCGGCGTCCAGATCGGGATAGCCCACGTCGATCTGCAGCAAGAAGCGGTCGAGCTGGGCTTCGGGGAGCGGATAGGTGCCTTCCTGCTCGAGCGGATTCTGCGTGGCGAGCACGTGGAAGGGTTCGGGCAGCGGATGGTAGTTCCCGCCGATCGACACGCGATGCTCTTGCATGGCCTGGAGCAGCGCCGACTGCGTGCGGGGGGAGGCGCGGTTGATCTCGTCGGCCATCAACAGCTGGGCGAAGACCGGGCCCTTCAAAAAGCGGAAATGGCGCTTGCCGGTTTCGCTTTCCTCCAGCACCTCCGAGCCGATGATGTCGGCGGGCATGAGGTCGGGCGTGCATTGGACGCGCTTGGCGTCGAGCCCGAGCACGGTGCCGAGCGTGTCGACGAGCTTGGTCTTGGCCAGGCCCGGCACGCCGATCAGCAGCACGTGGCCGCCGGCGAGCAAGGTGATCAAGGTTTGGTCGACCACTTCGGTCTGGCCGAAAATCACGCGGCCGACCCGCTCGCGCACCTTGGCGAGGGCGCCGCCCAGGGCCTCGAGCTCCCCCAACAGCTTGTCGGGATCGTCGGGAAGGGCCATGGCGGCGGGCGAAACGGGAGCGTTCACGAGCGTCCAACCTTTCTCGGCGCAACTATCGCGGCAGCCCGAGTGTGCGCCGCACCCGGTAACGAAGTCCAGCGGCGAGAGGTTACGCGCGCGGCCCGGACTTCGACTACAATATGGAGCGAACGCCATGCCAGACGAGTCCGCACCGCCGCGCATTTCACAGTTCCTCGCAGGGCTTTCCGCGGGCCCGGCGGAGAGCTGCGGCGATTTCGGACTGTCCATCGGCCGCGACGGAACCTGGTATCATCGCGGCTCGCCGATCGGACGGATCGCGTTGGTGAAGCTTTTCGCGCGCGTGCTGCGCCGCGAGGCGGACGGGCGATACTGGCTGGCGACGCCCTACGAGCGGGGCACGATCGAAGTCGCCGATTCGCCCTTCGTCGGCGTGGATGTCGATTTCGCGGGCGATGGATCGAGCCAGATCGTGACGTTGCGCACCAATCTCGACGAAATCGTGGCGCTCGGGCCCGCGCATCCGCTGCGCGTGGCGGCGGGTGCGGACGGCGCGCGTGTCCCTTACGTGACGGTGCGCGACGGTCTGGAAGCGCGGATCGCGCGCGCGCCGTTCTATCGTTTGGTGGATCGCGCGGCGCCCGGGCCGGACGGCGCGCTCGGCGTGTGGAGCCAGGGCGTCTTCCATGTTCTGGGACCGATGCCGTGAGCTACACGCCCGCGCGCATCCGGGAAATCCTCGCCGGCTTCGAGCCGGGCGTGCGCCAGGCCGGCTTGCGCGTGCGCGGCGATCACGACGGCAATCCCGGAATGGGCACCGTGCCGGGCAAGCCCTTGCGCCCGGCGGCGGTGCTCGTCCCGTTGATCGACCGGCCCGAGGGATTGTCGGTGCTGCTGACCCAGCGCACCGCGCATCTGCACGATCACGCGGGCCAGGTGAGCTTCCCCGGCGGGCGGCTGGAGGACAGCGATCCCGACGCGACCGCCGCGGCCTTGCGCGAGACCGAAGAGGAGATCGGGCTGGCGCGCCGGCATGTCGAGATCGTCGGGCGGCTGGACACCTACCGCACGCGCACGGCCTACGAGGTCACACCCGTCGTCGGCCTGGTCACGCCGCCTTTCGAATTGGCGCCCGACGATTTCGAGGTCGCCGACGTGTTCGAAATGCCGCTCGAATTCGCGCTCAGCCCGCGCAATCACGAGCGCCATTCGCGCGTGTTCCAAGGCGTCGAGCGGCATTTTTGGGTCCTGCCCTTCGAAGACAGGTATATCTGGGGGGCGACGGCGGGCATGCTGGTCAATCTTTACGAGGCGCTGACCGGCCAAGCGGCCATCGCCCAGCCGCCCGGATCGGCAAAGGACCTATGACCCGCATTCTTCTGCAGATCGCACTGCCCTTCGTGCTGCCGTTCCTGGCCTATGGGCTGTGGCTCGCGGTCGAACGGCGGCGGGCGGAGAAGCTCGGGCGCGGCGAAGTGCCGGGCTGGTCCGAAGCACCGGTCGTGTGGCTCGGCGCGGCGGGGCTGGGGCTCGCGACGATCGCCACGCTCGGTTTACTGCTGCTGCAGGACGGCGACAAACGAAGCGGCATCTACGTGCCGCCGCATCTGGAAAACGGCCGCATCGTGCCCGGCCAGCTGGAGCCGGCGCCGCCGCGGCGATAAAGAGAGCGGTGTGGGCCGCCCTCGCACTTCGACAGGCTCAGGGTGAGGCCGCTGTTTCAAAACCTCATGGTGCGGCCGTCAATGGACGCCCGTGTCGAACCATGAGGTTCGCCTCGCGTCAGAGCGCCACGCCTTCCAGATCGACGTCGTAGCGCAACGGCGACGGCGGATCGGATTGGCGGATACTCAAGGGAACGAGTTCGATGTCGATGCCGATCTGCGCACGCAAATCGCTGCCGATCCGTCCCAAACGCATCGCCTCGTCCATCGAGCCGTCGAAGCCGTCCAGGAACACGGCGATATCGTAGTCCGAATCGGGGCCCGCCTCGCCGCGCGCGCGCGAACCGAACAGCACCACTTTGAGCAGGCGCGGACCGTACTCGGCCTCCAGGCGCGCCTTGACCCGCGCCAGCATCGGATCGGCGCGCAAAGGGGCTTTGGTCGCGGCGGCGTTTTCCATAGGATAAGTATAGCGGATCGGGGGATATCGAGCCATGGACGGCGAACGCGACGAACGCGGCGGCGGGGGACCCAAGCGGGCCAAAAACGTGCTCGGCCTGCCTCTGGCCGATTGCGGCCACGCGCCGCTCACCGGCTTCTTCCGCGACGGCTGCTGCAATACCGGTCCCCAGGATCGCGGCCTGCACACGGTCTGCGCGGTGATGACGGCCGAATTCCTCGCCTTCTCCAAGGCCAAAGGCAACGACCTGTCCACGCCGATGCCCGAATACGGTTTCCCGGGCCTGAAGCCCGGCGATCGCTGGTGCCTGTGCG
>JAMNXK010000054.1 GCA_023653245.1 Tagaea sp. | reverse complement strand
CGCGATGTGCTGGAGATGGACGGGACCTTGTTGGAGGTCGGCGGGAACGCCGATCAAAGCGGGGCGGGCCATGGCCCGAAGCGGTAGCACGCCGCCGCCGGCTTGATCCACATCATTGGCGCGCGACGCCGTGTGGGGTGGGATGGGACATCACCTCAAGGAGTCGCCGATGAACCATTTCCACGCGGTCTGCTGGCTGGACCACAACGAAGCGCGGGTCTTCCATTTCGACGCCCACGATTTCGAGCGCACGACGATCCATCCCGACAAGCCCAATCGCCATCTGCACAACAAGCGCGCGGCCGAGGCCACGCATGGCGACAAGCAGTATCACGAGGCGGTGGCCGCAGCACTCGCCGACGCGCGGGAAATCCTGCTCGTGGGCCCCGGCCAGGCCAAGATCGAGTTCGGCAAATATCTCGACGCGCACAAGCGCGACATCGCCAAGCGCGTCGTGGCGACCGAGAGCGCCGATCACCCGAGCGACGGCCAGATCGTCGAGCGCGCGCGGCGGCACTTCAAGGCGATTGACCGCATGACGCCGCAGCTGGGGTGACTTACACGATGATGCGGTGCGATTTTTAGTCTCAAACAGCCTATTCGTAGGCCTCCAAATCGTAGTATCCTGCTCAACAAAAGTTGGAGCAGAGGACAACTATGGCAGCTAAGCAAAAGACGCCTGCGAGGAGTTTAGGGCCAATTAAGATTGATCGAGTTTTTCTTTATGAAGAGAATCCTCGGCACGAACCCATCGAATCTGAGCCGGACGTTATCGCCCATCTTTGCAAAGACGAGCAGGTTTTGAACCTTGCCAAAAGCATTGCAGAGGCCAGAGACAACCCGCTTGAGTTGATCGGCCTTGTTCAGATCTCAGGGTCTGGATTAGACGGAGAAGTGAAAAGCTATCAGGTTTGGGAAGGGAATCGGCGCGTCTGCGCCATCAAGCTTTTGAATGATCCGGATTTGGCGCCGTCGCATCTCCGCAAAGACTTTTCCCGATTGGCGGCCGGATCGATTCATGTCCCCATCGATGAAGTCAACGCGGTGGTGTTCGACGATCATGACGATCTTCGATATTGGATGGGGATCATACACGGCGGCGCGCAAGCCGGTGTGGGTAGATTGGATTGGGACGCCCAGCAGAAAGAGCGTCACTTTGGATCGGGTCGGAACCGCGTTGCGCTAGCGGTGTTAGATGCCGCCGAAGCGCTCGGAATGATTTCAAAAGAAGAGCGCGAAGGAAAACTGACGACCGCTCAGAGATTCCTAAACAGCGCAATAGTTCGCGAGGCAATCGGCATCGATGTCGGCAACAAGGACGACGTAGCGTACACTCGCCCCGTCAGCGAACTGAAGAAGCAACTCGGAAAGTTCATTGGAGACTTGAAGCGAGGCGTCAAGGTTACGTCGCGGAACAACCGCGCGCAGATTGACGCCTATGGCCGAAAGCTAGCTCGGGAACCAAGCATCTCTGGTGAGAGGACTCAGCCGCTGAGCTTAAAGTCCATAGCTGTGTCTGGCGAAGCCACGAAGAAAAAGAGATCGGCTGCGCGCAAAAAACCCAAAAGACGAGACCATCTCGAGTACAACAAGGAGCTCGCGCTAGCGATTGACGCAGTCGGTAGCGATAAACTCGAAAGCTTATATTTTTCTTTGTACTCTGTGCGACTTGATGCGCATGTGCCGCTTCTTACCATTGGTGTGTGGGCATTCATCGAGACCGTGACGGCCTTGGCGGGGCGACATGCCGATGCAGACTTCGTTGCATTCTTCAGCACGCACAAGCTCGGAGAGCTAGGGTTTGGCAGCAGCAACAAGAAAGTAGTCCCGATCAGGGACGCGTTTCAGCGAATACAGCGAAATGGAAACGCCACGAAGCATCATGAGATTTCGGCTACATTTGACGGCAAACAGCTGAACAACGACCTCGCCACAGTCGCGCCGATTCTAGTCAAGACCCTCGAAGCTGTCGCCGTCAAGAAATAGGTAGCCGCGGACAAAAAGACTTGAGAAAGTCCCCCACATAAGTCGAGAAGGTAAGGTCTTCTACATGCCGCTGGCAACCTCGCCGCTGCGCTATCCAGGTGGGAAAGCATGCCTGCTGGGACTGGTCTCTCGCATCTTGCGCAGTAACAAACTTGATCGTGGGCACTACGCCGAGCCGTATGCTGGTGGTTGTGGGTTGGCACTCGCGCTTCTTTACAATGGCTTCGTCAGCGACATCCATATCAATGATGTCGATCCCGCGATTTGGTCATTTTGGGACTCGGTGCTTGATCACACCGAAGATTTCGTAAAGAAAATGGAGGCAACTCCGATTACTCTGAGGGAGTGGCGCCGCCAGCGAAAGATATTGCGCGACAACGAAGCCGACCCATTGACCCTGGGTTTTGCCGCTTTCTTCCTGAATCGAACCAACCGTTCAGGGATCATCAAGAACGCTGGGGTGATAGGCGGCCTCGATCAGGTTGGCGACTATAAGATCGACTGTCGTTTCAACAAAGAGGAGTTGGCGCGCAGAATACGACGCGTCCGGAAGTATCGAAGCCGCATCCATCTGTATAAAAAGGATGCAATTAAATTTATCAATTACGTTGAAAATAAACTGCCAACAACGACCTTTCTTTGCATCGATCCTCCGTACTTTCACAAAGGATCAAGCCTCTACACGAGCTTCTACAAGCGGAGAGATCACGAGCAGGTCGCTGATCGCATTCTGCGTCTGGGGTCACCTTGGATTCTCACCTACGATCACTGCGACGAGATTCACGCGCTGTATGTCGCGCGACGCCAATTTCAGTACTCTTTGAATTATTCAGCGCAAGACAAGCGCGTCGGGACAGAGCTGCTTATCGCGTCAAAAGGACTCCGAATTCCCGGTGATCTCCGAGCGTCTCAGTCGCATTGGCCGCAGAATCAAATGGCCGCGTAGCGGCGGTCGTATCCTTTTCTATGGCTTGTCATATGGCAGCCCTGGGCGCCAAAAGAAAAGGGCCGGCGGATCGCGCCGCCGGCCCTGCCTCGATCTCGACCTTTGGCCTTCGTCAGGCCGCGGGCTTGTGCGTTTCCGGCTGGTCGCCGCGGGTCTTCCACAGCGAGTACAGGATGCCGCCCGTGATCAGCGACACCGTCACCGACAGCGAGAACCACGGCGGCAGCTTGCCGATGATGCCGACCAGGAAGATCTTGCAGCCGATGAAGATCAGCACGAAGGACAGCGCGTATTTCAGGTACTTGAAGCGGTGGATCATCGCCGCGAGCGCGAAGTAGAGCGAGCGCAAGCCCAGGATCGCGAAGATGTTCGAGGTGTAGACGATGAACGGATCGGTGGTGATCGCGAAGATCGCCGGCACCGAGTCGACCGCGAAGATGAGGTCGACGGCTTCGACCAGCATCAAGCACAAGAACAACGGCGTCGCCCAGCGCACCATCTTGCCGGTGACCGGGTCGGGGCGCGTGACAAAGAACTTCTGGCCCTCGAGTTCCGGCGTCACGCGCATGCGCTTCTTGAGGAAGTTGAGGACCGGGTTCTCGCCGATATTCTCTTCCTTGTCGGCCATCCACAGCATCTTGGCGCCGGTGAACACCAGGAACGCGCCGAAGACGTAGAGGATCCACGACCATTGCGAGACGAGTGCCGCACCCAGGCCGATCATCAGCCCGCGCATCACGATCACGCCCAAAATGCCCCAGAACAGCACGCGGTGCTGATACTTCCGGGGCACGGCGAAGTAGGTGAAGATCATCGAGATGGCGAAGACGTTGTCGAGCGACAGCGACCATTCGACGAAGAAGCCGGTGTAGTACTCCATGCCCGAGGTCGGGCCCATGTACCACCACACCCAGCCGCCGAAGAGCATGGCCAGGGCGAAATAGAAGCCCGAGAGCTTCAAGCTCTCGGCGACTTCGATTTCCTTGTTGTCCTTGTGCAGCACGCCGAGGTCGAAAACCAAGAGTGCGATCACGATCGACAGGAAGGCCGCCCACATCCACACGGGCTTGCCCAAAAACTCGTTCACCAAAAGGAAGTCCATAGACCGGTCCCCAAGAATTGGGCCCGAACGCGAGATGTCCGCCATGGACAAAGCGCGAGCCGGGCATTGCGATGTCCCATTGCAGTCCGACATCGCGGCGCCGATGCGTGGATCGGCGTCCCCAATGGGCGGGATGCCGATCCGGATAGGCGCGCCGCCAGAGGGGCCCGGACTCAAGTAAGGCGCAAATGGGGCGCATACCCCTATTCGACAAGGGGCTACAGGAAAAAGAATCGCGTCAATTCACAGCGTCGACGTGTCAATTGCCCTGCAAGAATGGCCGCGCCTGGGTATAGGCGCGCGCGCAGCCCGGATCGAGTTCGGCCAGCACGGCCTCGACCTGCGCCGTGCCCATCCACACGCGGATCACGGTGGTGAACGCCCAGCCGGGCTCGGCCAAGGCTTTCTCGGCCAGAACCGGCCCGCCGCGTGTCGCGCAGTCGGTGACCAGGCGCACGGTCTCCTGCGGCGCGCGCGCGGCGGCGAGCTTTTCGTTGGCCGCGGCCATGGCGGGCTCCACGACGAAGAGTGCGAACAGCCACGCGATGAAATCGCCGATCATATGCGGGTCTCCCCTTGGTTGGTCGCCTCGCGCGTCTTCCACAGCGAGTAGAAGACGCCGGTGGCCAGGATCGCGAAGGTGATCGACAGCGACCAGGCGGGCGGGAATTTGTCGAGGCCCATCAAGTCGGCGACGAAGATCTTCGAGCCGATGAACACCAGCAGCAGCGCGAGCGCGTATTTCAGGTACTTGAAGCGGTGCACCATCGCGGCCAGAGCGAAGTAAAGCGCGCGCAAGCCCAGGATCGCGAAGATGTTGGACGTGTAGACGATGAATGGATCGGTGGTGATCGCGAAGATCGCCGGTACCGAATCGACCGCGAAAATCACGTCGGCGATTTCGATCAGAATCAGCGCCAGGAACAACGGCGTCGCCCACAGCGCCATATTCCCGGTCTTGGGGTCGGGCTTCTTGACGAAGAACTTCTCGCCTTCGAGCGTTTCGGTCACGCGCATGCGGCGCTTCAGCCAGCCGATCAGCGGATTGGCGCCGACGTCGTACTCCTGGTCGGCCATGATCCACATCTTCACGCCCGTGACGATCAGGAAGGCGGCGAAGATGTAGAGCACCCACGAGAACTGCGCGACCAGCGTCGCGCCCAGCCCGATCATGATCGCGCGCAGCACGATCACGCCCAGGATGCCCCAGAAAAGCACGCGATGCTGATAGAGGCGGGGTACGGCGAAGTAGGTGAAAATCATCGCGATGACGAAGACGTTGTCCATCGCCAGCGTTTTCTCGACCACGAAGCCGGTGATGTACTCGACGCCGGATTGCTGGCCCAAATACCACCAGACCCACGCGCCAAAGCCCAGACCCATGGCGATATAGCCCGCCGACAAGATCAGGCTTTCGCGCACTTCGATCTCGCGGCTCTCGCGATGCAGAACGCCAAGGTCGAAGACCAGCAGTGCGATAACGATCGCGAGGAAGCTCCACCACATCCAAGCGGGCTTGCCGAGAAAATCGGCGAATAGAAGGGTTTCATACATCGCGCGGGGCCCCTCCTGCGGGCGCTTGCGAGCTTGATCTGAAGGCCGGACCGACATCACGCGCGGCGTCGCGCGTCAGAGGGGCCCGGAATCCGGCCGTTGTGAGGGTCAGATAGGTGCGACGCCGCGCGCCCGCAAGGGGACGGTTTCGTGAAATCCGACCGAATCCGCGTCACGCGCGCGGCTTGATCGCCGCCGGAAGGTCGCCGAACAGGCCCGGCGCTTCGCCGATCCGCGCCCCTTCGATCGCCAGCATCTTGAGCTTGGTCGCGGTGCCGCCATTCGCCGAAAAGCCGGTGAGCTTGTCGTCGGCGCCGATAACCCGATGGCATGGGACGACGATCGGAAACGGGTTGCGGCCGAGCGCTTGTCCGACGCGCCGCGCCAGCCGCTTGTCGCCGAGCCGCAAAGCGATGGCGCCATAGGTCGCCGTCGTGCCGGCCGGGATCGCGCGCGTCAAGGCGTAGACTTGCGCGGCGAACGGCTCGATCCCGTCGAAATCGCAGGCGATGAAAGCGAGATCCGTTTTGTCGCCGTCGAGCAGGGCGGCGATCCCCGCGATGGCGCGCTCGATCGCGGGCGGCGGCTCACCCTTCGTCGCGCCGCTCCGCGCGGCCAATCGATGCGACGTCGCGGCGGCGTTCTTGCCCGGCAGACACGTCGCGACGACGGTTTCGCCGCGCCACGCGATGCCGCAATCGCCGAGCGCAGTCGGGAAGAGCGAAAAATACGACACGCGGCTTACGCGGCGTCTCAACCCTTGCGGGATGCCTTCGGATCGACGGCGGCGCGCGGATGGTCGATATACCCGAACGTGCCGTGCGCCTTCACCTCCTGGGCCGCCTCCAACGCCGCCGTCATAGCGACGCGATAGAGCGAAGCGGCCAGGCTCACGCGTTTGACGCCGGCGGCGGCGAGCTCGGGCACGGTGAACGACTTGCCGGCGATTCCGGCCATGAAGTTGAACGGCTTTTTCAGGCTGCCGCACACTTTCCGCACGGCGTCGAGATCCGGCAAGCCCGGCGCCATCAGCACGTCCGCCCCCGCCGCCTCGAACGCCACGAGACGGCGGATGGTGTCGTCCAGGTCGTCGATATTGCGCACGAAGTTCTCGGCGCGCGCGGTCAGCATGAATTCGAACGGCAAGGCGCGCGCCGCGGCCACCGCCGCTTCGACGCGCCGAACCGCGTGCGCGACGTCGTAGATCGGCGCCGCGGGATCGCCGGTCGCATCCTCGATGGAGCCGCCGACGAGGCCGGCGGCACCCGCATCGCGAATCGTCGCCGCCGCATCCTCCGGCGCGTCGCCGAATCCCTTCTCGAGATCGGCGGAGACGGGCAGGTCCACCGCCTCGACGATCAGCTTGGCGTGCGCCAGCGCCTCGGCCCGCGTCACGTGGCCGTCGCGCTTGCCCAGCGTGCCGGCATGCGCCCCGCTCGACGTGGCGAGCGCTTCGAAGCCGAGCTTGGCCAGCATGCGCGCCGAGCCGCCGTCGAAGGGGTTGGCGATGACGAACGCACCCGGCCGCTCGTGCAAGGCGGCGAACGCACGGGCTTTCTGCGATTGACTGACGGGCATGTCCGAAATCTCCTGCCGCGCGGATCGCGGTCCCTAAAACATCGTGTTCACGACTTTGTCGGGCGGGGTGTGGCCGTCGACGAAGGTCTTGATGTTCACGATCACGCGCTCGCCCATGTCGAAGCGCCCGTCATGCGTGGACGAGCCCATATGCGGCAGCAGCACGACGTTGTCGAGTTCCAGCAGGCGCGGATGGATCTCGGGCTCGCGTTCGTAGACGTCGAGCCCCGCGCCGGCGATCTCGCGCGCGTAGAGGGCACGAGCGAGCGCCTCTTCCTCGATCACTTGGCCGCGGCTGGTGTTGACCACGATCGCGTGCGGCTTCATCAGCCGCAAGCGCCGCGCGGAGATCAAGTGATACGTCGCCGGCGTATGCGGGCAGTTGATCGACACCACGTCCATGTGGCCGAGCATCTGGTCGAGGCTTTCCCAATAGGTCGCTTCGACCTCGGCTTCGAGCGCCGGATCGAGCCGCCGGCGGTTGTGATAGTGGATCGACAGGCCGAAGGCGCGCGCGCGCTTGGCGACGGCCGTACCGATGCGGCCCATGCCGACGATCCCCAGGCGCTTGCCGGTCAGACGCATGCCGAGCATCGCGGTCGGCGCCCAGCCTTGCCACTTCTCCGCGCGCACCAGACGCTCGCCCTCGCCCAGGCGGCGCGCGACCGCCAAGATCAGCGCCAGCGTCATGTCGGCCGTATCCTCGGTCAGCACGCCGGGCGTGTTGGTGACCGTGATGCCCTTTTCCTTGGCGGCGTCGAGCGCGATGTTGTTCACGCCCGTGCCGAACGAGGCGATCAGCTTGAGCTTCGGCCCCGCCTCGCGGATCAGTGCTGCCGACAGCTCGTCGGTGACGGTGGGGACGAGCACTTCGGCGTTCGCCATCGCGGCGGCGAGCTCCTCGCGCGGGAAGGCGTGGTCGTCGAGATTGAGCCGGCAGTCGAACAACTCCATCATCCGCGTCTCGATCAGATCGGGCAGTTTGCGCGTGACGATCACCAGCGGGCGGCGGTGGGGCATGATCGCGTCCTTCGGAAGCGGGGCGGCGGCTCCGGCGTAGCAGGGCGCCGCCGCTCTTGTCTATAATGGCCGGATCATGATTCGCATCCTGCTGCCGGTCCTGCTGCTCTTGGCGCCCGCGCCGGTCTTCGCTCAGGCGTCGCGCGAGAACCTGCCGATTCCGCGTTTCGTCTCGCTGCGCTCGGAGGAAGTGAATCTGCGCACCGGCCCGGGCGTGCGCTATCCCGTCGAATGGGTGTTCGTGCGCCGCCAGATGCCGGTCGAGATCCTCCAGGAATTCGAGAATTGGCGGCGCGTGCGCGACCGCGAGGGCACCGAAGGCTGGGTGCATCAATCCATGCTCGCCGGGCGGCGCACGGGCGTGGTGCTGGGCGAGGCGGGGCGCGCGCTCGACCTCAAGCGCCGGCCGGAAGACGGCGCGCCGGCGCTGGCGCGCGTCGAGCCTGGCGTCATCGCCACGCTGATCGAATGCGCCGGGCCCTGGTGCCGCGTCGAGGCCGGCGGCTTTCGCGGCTGGCTGCCGCGCGCCGGAATTTGGGGCGTCTATGCGCAGGAGACGCTCAAGTGAAAGGCGGGGGAAAGTGATCGGCCGGCGCGGATTCGTCGTGTCGAGCGCGGCTTTGGCGTTGGGCGCGTGCGCAAGCATGCGCCTGGAACCGCTCGACGTGCGGCTGGCCGATCTTGCGCTGGCCGAAGGCGGCGGGCTGCTCGAACAACGCCTCGCTTTGACGCTTGCTTTGTCGAACCCCAACCCGAGCGACGTAACGCTCACCGGCTTGCGCGTCGCACTCGACGTCAACGGCGAACCGCTGGCGCGCGGCCAGTCGGGCGAAAGCGTGACCATCCCGCGTTTGGGCGAAGCGCGCGCGATCGTGATCGCCGCGATCTCGGTGTTCGATTTGATTCCCGGCGTGCTGG
>JAMNXK010000605.1 GCA_023653245.1 Tagaea sp. | reverse complement strand
CGCGGGCTCGATCCCGAAACCGTAGACGCCTTCGCCCAACCCCTGCCATTGCTGCAAGCACAAGAACGGGTCGGCGTCGTACTCGACCGCGAAGCCCAAGCCGAGGCGATCGTTGATCAGCGCCACGGGTACGCGGCCTTGCGCGTCCGCGACCGCGTCGTGATCGAATACCTGCTGCACGAAACGCGGGCTCGGGCCCGGCTGGGTGAGATAGCCGGCCTGTTGGCTTTCGCGCGGCACGTTCGCGGCGAAGGTCGCGCGGATCGGCGCCGCGAAGCGCGCGCCCTCGTCGAGGACCGGCCAGCCGACATTGATGTGATAGAGCAGCATATGCGGCTGGGCGGCGAAGCCCGTGTTGGTCACCGTGTCGATCACCCGCACGGCCTTGCCGCCGATATCGACTTCGATCCGGCGCTTGAGTTCGAGGCTCTCGCCGAACACCTGATACTGGCCGATCGTGCCCTCGCACCACAGCACGGCCTCGTCGCCGGTCCACGTCTCGCCGTAGCCGTCGAGCCGGGCTGGCTGGAACGCGCCGCGCCCGTGCATCGGGTAGGCGATCTCCTTGCGCAGCGGCAGATCGAAATGATCGGCCCGACCTTTGTCCGCTTGGCGGATGTGGTCGAAACCGCAGGTGCACAGCAGCCCCGAGAAGCCGCGGATGAAGCCCGCGCCGCCGTCGCCCATCGGATCCATGAAGGCGGGGTTGCGGAACCCGGTGCCCGACTGCCAAGCGAACGGGACCCCGCGGAAATCGAAGCGGCCGATATCCATCGAACGGTCGACGAGCACCGAGAACGCGAGCCCGCCGCCGGAGCGGAATTCGAGCGTACGCACGCCGCGCTCGGAACCGTCGGCGTATTCCATCGCCTCGATGCCGGCGACCTGGCGCGTGGCGCCCACGCGCCGCGCGAATTCCCGCCTGGTGAGTCTGACTCCGTCGATCGTCGGCATGCTACTTGACCGCTCCCGTGGTGAGGCCCTTGACGATGTAGCGCTGGCCGAAAAGCAGGAAAGCCAGCGCCGGGATCAGCGACAAAGCCGCCGTCGCGGCCATCTGGCCGTATTGGATCTCGTAGCCTTGGGCGAATTTGGCGATCGCGACGGGAATGGTCGCGGTCTGCTTGGCGGTGAGGTTCAGCGCCACGGCGAACTCGTTCCAGCTGAAAATGAACATCAGGATCGCCGTCGCGGCGAGGCCGGGGGCCACCAGCGGCACGACGATCTTCCAGATCAAATAGGGCGTGGAGCAGCCGTCGATGCGCGCCGCTTCTTCCAGCTCGACGGGTACGTCGCGGATGAAATTGGTCATCAGCCACAGCGCCATCGGCAGATGTACCGCGACGTGACCGAGCGTCAGGCCGATATAGGTGTTGTCGAGCCCGATTTCGCGATAGAGCGGGAACCACGCGGCGACCAGCGTGATCGGCGGCACCATGTGGAACACCACCGCCCAGCCCAGCATCGTGTGGATCAGCCAGCGCGGCGTGCCCAGCCGCTCGATCGCGTAGCCGCCGAGCGTGGCGGCGAAGACGATGACCAGCGTGCTCGCCGTGGCGACGACGAAGCTGTTGAGCGTGTTGTCGAGAAACTCGGTCGTGCGCGAGAACAGCACTTGGCGGAAGCTGTTGAGCGTCGGCGTGAAGAATATCTCGCCCTGGAGCAGCGAGATTTGGGTCTTGAACCCGGCCGCGATGATCCACACGAACGGCACCAGCACGAACGCCGCGACGACCAGCAAGATCAGATGGAACGGCGCCGGCGAGGCGTCCCGGCGCGCGCTCATGCCCGCCTCCGCTTGGCCAGCCCGAGCGCCAGCACGATCAGCAGCGAAATCCCGAACAACACGGCGACCGACATCGCCGAGCCGTAGCCCATTCGGTCTTGGGTGAAGAAGGTCCGATAGATCGTGTAGCTCAGCACTTCGGTCGCCGAACCCGGCCCGCCGCCGGTGAGCAGATAGATCTCGTCGAAGACCTTCAACGACGTGACCAGCCGGAACAGGAAGGTCACCACGATGGTCGGCATCATCATCGGGATCAGCACGTAGCGCAGCTCCTGCCAAGTCGACGCGCCATCGACGCGCGCGGCTTCCTGCACGTCCTGCGGCAGGGATTCGAAGCCGGCCAGCAACAGCAGGAAACAGAACGGCGTCCAGTGCCAGATATCGACCACGATCACCGAGGGCAGGGCGAAGGCCCGCGTGCCGAGCCAATCGACCGGATCGAAACCGAACACGCCGATCATCCCGTTGACCAAGCCGAAATCGTAGTTGAGCATCAGCTTCCAAACGGCACCGATCAGGATCCCCGGCACCAGGATCGGCAGGATGAAGATCGTGCGGTAGATCACGCGGCCCGTGCCGATCCGGCTGACCGCCCAGGCCAAGACGAACCCGAGCGCCACTTGGATCGCCACGCCGACGATGGCGAACACGGCCGTGTTCCACAGACCGGCGCGCAGCAGCGTGTCGGCGGGCAAGCGCGCGTAGTGCTCGAAGCCCACCCATTTCCACACCGAATGCCCGCCGACCCATGAAATCTCGTGCACGCTCATGGCCACAAGATTGAGCATCGGCAGCACCGACATCAGCACGAAAACCGCCACGGTGGGCGCGAGCGCCAGCGCGCGCCAAGTCCGATCCGATTGCGTTTCCGCCGCCGCCATTCCGATCCCCCCAGCGGACCCGCCGGGACCTCGCGGCCCCGGCGT
>JAMNXK010000604.1 GCA_023653245.1 Tagaea sp. | reverse complement strand
TCGTATTCGAGGAAGCGCTCGCGATCGGGCTGGAAGAAGGCGATGACCTCGTCCTTGTCGCCCGAATTGGACCCCGCGAGGCCGAAATACACGATCTCGCCTTGCTGGTTGAGCGGCACGCCCTGCAGGCCGAAGGCGACCGCGCGATCCTCCTCGTCGGAGAAGGCCGGCGGGTCGAGGATTTCCAGGCGCAGCTTGCCGCGCGCCGCGTCGCGATACTCCTCGAGCATCTCGCGCACGCGCTGGGCGTAGACGCCGTAGGCCGGGATCTCGCGGCCCAGCCGCTCGGAATAGTAGAAGCGCAAGGTGACCGGCTCGTCGATGCGCGCCAGGATCGCGCGCGTGCCCTGGCTCAGCGTGAACAGGCGGTCTTGCGTCAGGTCGAGGCGCAAGCCTTGCAGCAGCGGCCCCGACAGCGCGTTGACCGCGACGAACAGGATCGCGGCGAGCGCGATCCCCAAACCGCCGAGGGCGGAACGTCCCAATTTCATCGGTCAGCCCGCCTTCTTGAGTTCGACGAGCGCCGCGTTCGCGAACAGGAACGCGGCCACCAGCGACACGAAATACACGACGTCGCGCAGGTCGATTACGCCACGGGAAATGGCGGCAAAATGCGTGAGGAACGAGAAGCCCGCGATCGCGTCCACGACCGCCTGCGGCGCCCAGCCCGCGAAGAAGGCCAGCACCATCGGCGTGCCCGACACCGTGAACACGAAGCACACCGCCGCGGCCACCACGAAGGCGACGACCTGGCTCTTGGTGATCGCCGACACGCACGCCCCGATCGCCAGATAGCCCGCCGCCATCATCAGCGAGCCGATATAGCCCGCGAGCACGATGCCGTTGTCCGGCTCGCCCAGATAATTGACCGTGATCCAGATCGGGAAGGTCAGGAACAGGGCGATGGCGATGAACGCCCACGCCGCCAGGAACTTGCCCAGCACCGCCTGGCCGATCGAGATCGGCAAGGTGAGGAACAGCTCGATCGTGCCCGAGCGCCGCTCCTCCGACCACAGGCGCATCGAGATCGCCGGGATCAGGAACAGATAGAGCCATGGGTGGAAATTGAAGAAGGCTTGGAGATCGGCCTGGCCGCGCTCGAAGAAATTGCCGAGGTAGAAGGCGAAGACCGAGGCCAGCACCAGGAAGATGACCAGGAACACGTAGGCGACCGGCGTGGCGAAATAGCCGCCGAGCTCGCGCTTGAAGATGAACCAGACGTTTCGCATGGGTCAGGCCGCCTTGGTGGTGATGTCGCGGAAGACTTCGTCCAGACGCCCGCGTTCCTCGCGGATTTCGTCCACGCGGATGCCGGCCTCGCGCGCGATCCGGCCGAGCTCGGCGAGCATCGGCGATCCAGCGCGCGGGAAAGCGGTGAGCATCGCCAGCCCCTCCTCGCCCGCCACGCTCTCGAACCCCGCCACGCCCGCATGCGCGCCCCACAAGGTCCGGAGCTTGGGCACCATCGCCGCGTCGGTGACGATCGACACCGCGTAGTGCCAGCGCGAGCGCTTCTCCAGCGCCTCGGGCGTGCCGTCGGCGAGCACCCGGCCTTTGGCGATGACGATGGCCCGGCTGCAGATCGCGTCGACCTCCTCGAGGATATGCGTGGAGATCACGATCGCCTTCTCGGGCGACATGCGCCGGATGAGTTCGCGCACTTCGTGTTTCTGGTTGGGATCGAGCCCGTCGGTCGGCTCGTCGAGAATCAGTACCTCGGGGTCGTGCAAGAGTGCCTGGGCGAGGCCCACACGGCGCTTGAAGCCCTTGGACAGCGTGTCGATCGGCTGGTGCAGCACGCCTTCGAGCTGCGTGCGCTCGACGGCCAGCGCCACGCGGGCGGCGCGCTCGGCACCGTCGAAGCCGCGGATCGCACCCACGAAATCCAGAAACCCGGCCGGAGTCATGTCGGGATAGGCGGGCGCGCCCTCGGGCAGATAGCCGATGCGTTTCTTGGCGGCGATCGGCTCGGCCTCGACGTCGTGGCCGCAAACGATCGCGGTCCCTTCGCTGGGGGCCAGGAAGCCCGCGATCATCTTCATGGTCGTAGACTTGCCCGCCCCGTTGGGACCGAGGAAGCCCAGCACCTCGCCCTTGGCGACGGTGAAGGACACGTCCGCCACGGCCTGGATCGGGCCGAAACGCTTCTTGAGACCGCGAATTTCGAGCATCGGGGGGGCCGACATGGGCGTTTTCCGTTCCGGTTCGGAATGGCCCGGCGAGAGGGGGCTGCCGGGGCGCCCTTCATTTAGGTGAATCCCCGGCGATTGCAAGCGGTTGCTAAGAGCGGGATGTGTTTTGGCGGAAGCAGCCTTGGACCGGCCTCTCCTTCGACAAGCTCAGGATGAGGCCTACTTTCAAACCTCATGGTGAGCCCGTCGAACCATGAGGTCGGCACGACGTTTCCACCAGAACGCATCTTGCTCTACAGGATCCGCTTGCGGATTTGGGTCACCAGGATTTCGGCCAAAACCACGACCACGAAGACCGTGACCAGGACCATGGCCACGCGGTCCCAATAGAAGAAGTTGATCGCGTCGTCGAGCGCCACCCCGATCCCGCCCGCGCCCACCAGGCCCAAAATGGCCGATTCCCGCACATTGATGTCCCAGCGGAACAGCACGATCCCCCAGAAAGCCGGTTGGACCTGGGGCCAATAGCCCTTGATCAGGATCGAGCCCCACGGCGCCCCCGTGGCGCGCAAGGCTTCGA
>JAMNXK010000603.1 GCA_023653245.1 Tagaea sp. | reverse complement strand
TTGGGCAGAATGAACAAGCGGCCCGCCTATCGCCGCCGCGCGGCCGGCGCTTGCCCGGCGATCGCCAAGAGCCAATCGTCGCCCGACGCGGACAGCGTCAGCTCGCGCTGCGCCATCGCCGCACGCAAGGCTTCGACCGCGCCGTCGAATTCGATGTCCACGATCAGCCCGCCGCGCCCCATGGCGAGCACGTCGAGCCGGCGCACGGCTGCGACCTCGGCCAGACGCGCGCGCACCGCGACCCAGTCGCGCACATCCTCGGCCTGGATGGTCGCGCGCAAGCTGCCGCCCGGGCCGGCCGCGGCCCCCACCAGCACTTCGGCCTTCCAGCGTTCCTCGATTTCCAGCGCGGCCTCCAGCGCCAGGCGGCGGAACGCGGCCTCCGGCGCCTCGCGCGGCCGGACCGGCTGCACGCGCTGCCAGCGCGCATCCTCGGCGCGCGCCCCGACGCGCTCGAACGCGACGACGACCAGCGCCTGGCCTTCGACCACGTCGATCCGCGCGCGCGCCAAGATGGCGCCTTGCGCCTGATAGACCTCGGCCAGGCGCTGCAAAGCCGCGCGGTCGCCCGCATCGGCTTGGGCGGCGTCGAGCGTGGCGATGTCCTCCAGCGTGCCTTCGGGCACGCGGCGCGGCTGCAAGCCGTCCTCGGCGCCGATGCCCGCCCAGGCGCGTTTCCAGAGGTTTTCCTCCTCCCACAATTTGGGCACGCCCTCGTCGAGCAAAATGGGCACGACCAGCACGGCGCGCGCGCGGGTCTCGGCGTAGGCCACGTCGCGCGCGCGGAACAGCGCGCGCACGCGCTCCGGTTGGAAGCGGTAGCCCACGCGCCCGATCCAGCGCGTGCCGGTGCCGCGCTCGCTCTCGATCTCGAAACTATCGACAAGTTCGGCCAATTGGCCGGCGGGCAAGGCCGCGAGATTGCCGCGATTGGCGGCGGGGACGAGCCGTTCGACCAGCCGCCGCCACGCCGCGCGCTGGCCCTCGGTCACGGCTTGATCGCGCGCCAGCGCCGCGGTGCCGCCGACCCGATCGACCTCGACCCCGCGCACGGCGAACACGTCGTCCGCCGCGCGCTGGGCGACGGCCGCCGGAGTCGCCATCAGCGCCACCAGCAAGGCCAGGACAAAGCCCCGCAATCGCATCGCAACCCCTTCGCAGGCCGTGATTTTTCCGGACCTGTCGCGGGTCCGCGCGGGGTGTTATAGCCGGTCCGGCAAAGGGGTGCCAATGACCACGAACCGCTATGCCGAATCCGGGGTCGATATCGACGCGGGCGAGGCGCTTGTCGACGCGATCAAGCCTTTGGCCAAATCCACCCGCCGGCCGGGCTCGGAGGCCGGGCTGGGCGGGTTCGGCGCGCTGTTCGATCTGCGCGCCGCGGGCTTCAAGGATCCGATCCTGGTCGCCACGACCGACGGCGTCGGCACCAAGCTCAAAATCGCCATCGAGAGCGGCGTGCACGACACGGTCGGCGTCGATCTCGTGGCGATGTGCGTCAACGATCTGGTCGTGCAGGGCGCCGAGCCGCTGCTGTTTCTCGACTACTACGCCACCGGCAAGCTCGACGTCGCCGCCGGCACGGCGATCGTGCGCGGCATCGCCGAAGGCTGCCGGCAGGCGGGCTGCGCGCTCGTCGGCGGGGAAACCGCCGAAATGCCCGGCATGTACGCGGGCGGCGACTACGATCTCGCGGGCTTCGCCGTGGGCGCCATGGAACGCGGCCAAGGCATCGACGGCTCGGGCGTGCGCGACGGCGACGCGGTGATTGGCCTGGCCTCGACGGGCGTGCATTCGAACGGGTTCTCGCTGGTGCGCAAGGTCGTGGCGACCGCCGAACTCGCCTGGGACGCGCCCGCGCCGTTCGGCTCGGGACCGCTGGCGCGCGCGCTGCTGGCACCCACGCGCATCTACGTGAAGTCGAGCCTCGCACTGGTCCGCGCGGGTCACGCCAAGGCGCTGGCGCATATCACCGGCGGCGGGCTGGTCGAAAACGTGCCGCGCGTAATTCCCGATGCGCTGCAAGTGCGGATCGACGCGCGCGCGTGGCGCCTGCCGCCGGTGTTCGGCTGGCTCGCGCGCATCGGCAAGATTGCGCCCGAAGAAATGGTGCGCGTGTTCAATTGCGGGATCGGCATGGTCATGATCGTCGAGCCTGCGCGCAAGGACGCGGCGCTGAAGCTCGCCCGAGAGCACGGCGAAACGGCGTTCGAGATCGGTACGGTCGCCGCGCGCCCACAGGCGGACGCGCCCGGCTGCGTCGTGAGCGGCCTCGAATCCTGGAAAATCTGACGCGCATGGTCCGTCTGCGCACCGCCGTGTTGATCTCGGGCCGCGGCTCGAACATGAAGGCCTTGATCGACGCGGCGCGCGATCCGGCCTATCCGGCGCGGATCGCGTTGGTCGCATCCAACGCGCCCGACGCGGGCGGGCTCGCCATCGCGCGCGATTCCGGCATCGCGACCTCCGCCCTCGATCATCGGCAATACGACGGACGCGAAGCGTTCGAACGCGCGCTGAACGCCAAGCTGGAAGAAGCGAACGTCGAACTCGTCTGCCTCGCCGGGTTCATGCGCCTGCTCACGCCCTATTTCGTGAACGCTTGGGCCGGGCGGATGATCAATATCCACCCGTCCCTCCTGCCCGCCTTTCCGGGGCTCGACACGCACAAGCGCGCGCTGGACGCGGGCGCGCGCTTCGCGGGCTGCACCGTGCA
>JAMNXK010000602.1 GCA_023653245.1 Tagaea sp. | reverse complement strand
CTTCTCCTCGGTCAGCGCTTTGCGCAGCTGCTCGCGCAAGGACACGGGCCACAGGCCGAACACCGGATGGGTCTGACCCGCACTCGACACGCTGGCCATGTCCGCGCCCTCGCGCGCCATCGCGTCCTTCATGCGCGCGACGAGATCCGTCGGCACGAACGGCGCGTCCGACGCGAAGCTCGCGACCCACTTGGCCTCGGGCGCGTTGGCCGCCGCCCAGTCGAGCCCGGCGAGCACGCCCGCCAGCGGCCCCGCGAAGCCTTCCACGCTGTCGGGCACGCAAGGCAGGCCGAACGAAGCGAAGCGCGCCGGATCGCCGTTGACGTTGAGCGCCAGCTTGCCCGCTTGCGGGGCGGCGCGCTCGAGAATATGCGCGAGGATCGGCTTGCCGCCCAAATCGCGCAGGCATTTGTCCCCGCCGCCCATGCGCCGCGACAGCCCGCCCGCGAGCACGATGCCGACGACATCATTCGTCATCGCGCGCACCCTTGCGGCGGGATTTGGAATCCTCCTCGGCGACCGCGCGCGCGTCGGCGTCGTATTCGATGCGCCCCTCGCCCGCGAGCACGACGAACCGCGCGCCCTTGGCGCGGCCGATCAGCGTGAGATTGGCCTTGCGCGCGAGATCCACGCCCCAAGCCGTGAAGCCCGAGCGCGACACCAGGATCGGAATCCCCATGCGCACGGTCTTGATCACCATCTCCGACGTCAGCCGTCCGGTCGTGTAGAAGATCTTCTCCGCCGGGTCCGACTTGTTCAGGAACATCCAGCCCGCGATTTTGTCGACCGCGTTGTGCCGGCCCACGTCCTCCATATAGACGAGCGGCCGGTCGCGCTCGCACAGCACGCAGCCATGGATGGCACCCGCTTCGAGATAGAGCGACGGCGCGGTGTTGATCTTCTTGGTGAGCCGATAGAGCCACGAGGTCTTGAGCTTGGCGTCGGGCGCCAGCTTCACGCTCTCGAAGCGCTCCATCAGATCGCCGAACGCGGTCCCTTGCGCGCAGCCCGAGGTCAGCGTCTTCTTCTTGAGCTTCTCCTCGAAATCGGTGACGCGTCCGGTGCGCACCACGACCGTATCGATCTCCGAATCGAACTCGACGCCGGTGATCTCGTCGCCGGCCGCCAGCATGTTCTGGTTCAGCAGATAGCCGATGGCCAAGTGCTCGGGATAGTCGCCGATCGTCATCATGGTGACGATCTCGCGCCCGTTGAGGAACAGCGTCAGCGGCCGCTCGACCACGACCGAGGTCTCGACCGCGGCACCGGTTTGGTCGAAGCCGCGCACGCGCTGCGTCAAGCGCGCATCGGCGGGGTCCGGCTTGATGAGGAACTCGTCGGCCATGCGCCTGGAACATGGCCCCAAGGGGCGCGCGCTTCAACCCTTTACTCGCGCGGGCCTTTACTGGTTCAGGGTAACCCGGCCGAGATGGGAGACGTCGTAACCGGTGAGGCGCGCGGCGCGCGCCTGGAACTCGTCCGCGCGCGCGAATTCCAGCAGCGTGCGCATCGGCGCTTCGAACCAGTCGCGCCGGCGCAAGACCAGATCGAAGCGCTCGATCGCGAGCGGAACGAAGCCCAACCCCGCTTGCGCGGCCGAAGCGCGGATGCCGAAGCCCGCATCGGCCTTGCCCTCGACGATCGAGGCGGCGACGTCGCTTTCCGACAAAGCCGCGTCGTCGGCCGGCGTCACGTCGCCGAGCGGAATTCCCGCTTCGCTGAGCAGATGCACGAACAGCACGTGGCTGCCCGCCTGCTCCTGGCGCGGCACGAAGCGCAGCTTCGTCGCCACGACGTCGGCGAGCGAGGCGACATCGCGCGGATTGCCCGCGGCGACGATCAAGCCTTGCTCGCGCTTGGCCCATTCGACGGCGACGATGTCGCGGCCCGGCAGCGCGGCTTGGACGGCGGGCACGTTGTACTCGCCCGTGTCGGGATCGACGACGTGCAGCCCCGCGACCAGCGCTTCGTTGCGCGCCAGCGCGTCGAGCCCGTCAAGCGAGCCGCCGGGCTTGAGCGCCAGGCCGCAGCGCGAGCGGCGCACCGCCCATTCGAGCAGCGGATCGTGGCTGCCCGCGAGGATCGGCGGCGGCGCGAGCGCGACGTCGCCCATGTCGGTGCGCTTGCGCAGCCAGGCTTCGAGCAGCGCGCGCTCGAACAGCCATTTCCCGCCGATGCGCGCGCACGGGACTTTGCGCGTGCGCGCCAGTTCGTAGAGCGAGCGCTCGCCCAGGCGCAGAAACCGCGCGGCTTCGGGGAGCGTGAGCAGCATCACCTCACGTCAACCCCGAGCATCCAAAAAACAAATGTCGTCCTCGGGCTTGACCCGAGGACCTCGTGAAAAAATGCCGGGCCGAAGGCCCGACCTTCTCTTGGCGAGATTCTCGGGTCGCGCTGGCGCGCGCCCGAGAATGACGGTCGATTTCACTCTACTTTTAAAGGTGAACATCTTTCAGCATCTTGGCATAAACCGGCAAATTCCGGCAATATCTCGCCAAGCCCTTGGGTTGACCGGATGATTTCGTCCCCTCACCTTCCTCGGCATGGGCAACGATCTGTGGAGTGCTTTCGCCGCCGCCGCCGGCCTGGTCTCGGCGGGCGATGCGAAGCTGTTCGCCATCGTGGCGCTGTCGCTGCAAGTCAGCTTGTTCGCGGTGGCGATCGCATCGCTGATCGGTCTGCCGCTGGGCGCGTGGATCGCGCTCACGCGCTTCGCGGG
>JAMNXK010000601.1 GCA_023653245.1 Tagaea sp. | reverse complement strand
GGGCGAAAAATCCGAATCAATTGAGTCGCTTGACTCGCATGCCTTAACGAAGTGTTGACCGCGCGACTCGGGACGTGATTCGCTCCGAGTCGCGATGGTTCTGGTCGACTTCCTCAAGCGCAGCCTGCAAGCCGCAATCGGCCCGGTTTTGGGCTTCTGCGTCGTGGGTTATTTCGCCTACCACTCCTTCGAAGGGGAGCGGGGGGTGCATGCCTTTTTGCGCCTGGGCGAGCAGGTCGCGATCGCGCGCGCGCATCTGGACGATCTGCGCGAGGAGCGCGGCGCGATCGAGCGGCGCGTGGCGCTGCTGCGCGGCGACTCCCTCGACCGCGACATGCTCGACGAACAAGTGCGCGCGCTGCTGAATTTCGCCCGGCCCGACGAGATCGTGGTCCTGGAGCCGCCCCAGCGCCGGCGTTGATTGTGGGTTCCAAGCCGCCCGAAAGGGCACTAAGTTCGCCGCCCATGTTCACCGGAATCGTCCTCGACAAAGGCCGCGTGACGGCGCTCGCCCCGGCCGCCAAAGCCAGCGACACGCGCCTGGTGATCGCCACGTCGCTCGATCTGTCGGCGACGGCGCTGGGCGCTTCGATCGCGTGCTCGGGCTGCTGCCTGACCGCGATCGAGAAGGGCCCCGACTGGTTCGCCGCCGAAGCCTCGGCCGAGACCTTGTCCAAGACCACGCTCGGCGCGTGGAAGATCGGCACGCCGGTCAATCTCGAGCCGTCGCTCAAGATCGGCCAGGAGCTCGGCGGGCATATCGTGTCGGGCCATGTCGACGGCACGGCCGTGCTGGTGTCGGTCGAGCCGGTCGGCGGCTCGCACAAGCTGGTCTTCGAAGCCGCCGCCGAGTTCGCGCGGCTCATCGCCCCCAAAGGCTCGGTGGCGCTGGACGGCGTGTCGCTGACGGTCAACGACGTCGCGGACCGGCCGGACGGCGCGTGCCGCTTTTCGATCAACGTCATTCCGCATACCTGGTCTGCGACGACGCTGGGCGGGCTCGCCCCGGGCGGCCGGGTCAACTTGGAAATCGACGCCCTGGCGCGCTATGTTGCGCGTATCCTGGGCAAATAAGGCGGCGATTTTGGCCAACACTCCCTCCGGCAAGCAAAAGGAACTCCTGGCGACCGGCCAGGTGGACATCGCGTTCCTTTCGTCGATCGAAGACATCGTGGCGGACGCGCGCAACGGGCGCATGTTCATTCTGGTCGACGACGAGAACCGCGAGAACGAGGGCGACCTCGTGATCCCGGCGCAATTCGCCACGCCCGAGGCCGTGAACTTCATGGCCAAATACGGGCGCGGCCTGATCTGTCTGGCCATGACGCGCGAGCGCTGCGACACGCTGGCCTTGAAGCCGATGAGTGCGGACAACGCCACGCGCCATCAAACCGCCTTCACCGTGTCGATCGAAGCGCGCGAGGGCATCACCACGGGAATCTCCGCGGCCGACCGCGCGCGCACGATCCAAGTCGCCATCGATCCGTCGAAGGGCAAGGACGACATCGTCTCCCCCGGCCATGTGTTTCCCTTGATGGCGCGCGACGGCGGGGCGCTGGTGCGCGCGGGCCATACGGAAGCGGCGGTCGATCTCGCGCGCATGGCCGGGCTGATCCCGGCGGGCGTGATCTGCGAGATCATGAACGACGACGGCACGATGGCGCGCCTGCCCGATCTGGTGAAATTCGCGCAGTTCCACGGGCTCAAGGTCGGCACAATCGCCGACCTCATCGCCTATCGGCGCAAGCACGACCGCATCGTCGAGCGCGTGCTCGAAACCGAGTTCGAGAGCGAGCATGGCGGGTCGTGGCGCATGCTCGTTTACGTCAACAACGCCGCTTATGCCGAGCACATCGCGCTGGTGAAGGGCGACATCGCGGGCCCCGAGCCGGTGCCCGTGCGCATGCACGCGCTTTCGGTGCTCGACGACGTGCTGGGCGACCGCGCGCTCGGCCGCTCGGGCCAGCTGCAAGCCGCGATGCGCGCGGTCGGGCAGGGCGGGCGCGGCGTGGTGGTGCTGATCCGCGAGCCGCGCGCCACGAGCCTTTCGGACCGCGTGCGCGCGCGCTTCGGCGACCGCGCCAATCCCGCCACGCTGGCCAAGGCGCCGCCCGATTCCGGCGCGCAGCTGCGCGACTACGGCGTGGGCGCGCAAATCCTGCTCGATCTCGGAGTCCGCGACATGGTGCTGCTGACCAACGCGCGCCGGGCCATCGTCGGCCTCGAAGGCTACGGCCTGAACGTCGTCGGGCATCGGGCGATTTGATGGCGGGCGTCACCGATTTCTCGGCCCCCAAGCGCGAGGCTTTCGCCGGCCGCGCGCCGCGCGTGCTGATCGTCGAGGCGCGCTTCTACGCCGCGATCGCCGACGAGCTGGCCGAAGGCGCGCTCGGCGCGATCGCCGCCGTCGGCGGCGACGCCACGCGCGTGGCCGTGCCCGGCGCGTTCGAAATCCCGGGCGCCATCGCCATGGCGGACCTGGCCAAGCCCTACGAGGCCTATGTGGCGCTCGGCTGCGTGATCCGCGGCGAGACCACGCATTACGATTACGTGTGCGGCGAGAGCGCGCGCGGGCTTCAGGATCTCGCCGCGCGCAAGGGCTTGGCGATCGGCTACGGCATTCTCACGGTCGAGAACGAAGAACAGGCTTGGGCGCGCGCCAAGCGCGACAAGGGCAACAAAGGGGCGGACGCCGCCAACGCGGCCCTCGCCATGGCCGC
>JAMNXK010000600.1 GCA_023653245.1 Tagaea sp. | reverse complement strand
GCCGCCTCGGCCGCGCGGGCGTCGCGCTCGGTTTTCGGCGTGCCGAACTTGGCCCGGTTGGCGGCGGCGTCCGCATCTTTTGCGGCCCGCGCCTTGTCCTTGCGCGCGCGGCGCAGGTTGACGATTTCGCCCATCGGGGTAGCTTACCCCGGCCATGGTGATGCGCAACTCCCCCACCGCTTACGGCTTCCCCGCGAAGACCTTTCATTGGGCGAGCGCCTTGCTGGTCGCGAGCCTGTTCGGGCTCGGGCTCTACATGACGCGGCTCGATTTCTCGGAATGGAAAGTGCGGGTCTATTCCTGGCACGAAACGATCGGCGTGTGCGTCTTCGTGCTGACGGTCATGCGCCTGGCCTGGCGGCTCTACAGCCCGCCGCCGCCGCTGCCGCCCGCCCCGTGGATCGAGCATTTCGCCGCGCACGCGGCGCATTGGTTCTTGTACGCGGCGCTGTTCGTGCAGCCGATCCTGGGCTGGCTCGGCTCGAACGCGTTCGGATTTCCGATCCAGTGGTTCGGCGTGGTGCCCCTGCCCGATCCCATCGGCAAGAACGAAGCGCTCGGCCGCGCGCTGCTGACCGCGCATTCCTATCTCGGCCACGCGATGCTGGCGGTCCTGCTCGCGCATGTCGGGGCGGCGCTGTTCCACCATTTCGTGCGCCGCGATTCGATCCTCGCGCGCATGCTGCCGTGGGCCAAGCCGCGCGGCGAGCGCTATTGATCGCGCCGATCGGACCGAAGATCGGTTGACGGCACCTGCTTTCGTCGTTGCGCCCAACCGGGACGAACGCGCGGAAAAAGCGCTATTGTCGAGAACGCGGTTTCCGCCGCAACCCCTCGCCGAAAGGCCGCGAGAAACTGACCGACATCCGCAATCCGCTCGCGATGGCGACCAAGGCGTCGCGGGTCCTGTGGCTCGGGGCGACGGCGTTCTGCGCGGTCGCGGCGCTGGCGTTCGGCTATGCGGCCAATTGGGTGCACGAGCGCGAGCGCGACTTCCGCGTCGCGTCGGTCGAGCGTTCGCTCGCGACCGCGGGCGAGCATGCGACCCAGATTTTCGCCCGCATGGACGCGGCATTGCTCGCCACCCTCGCCGATCTCGGCGGCCGGACGCTGGACGAGGTCGACGAATTCGAGCTCGACGCGATCCGCGCCAACGCGCTCGCCGGCGCGCCGTTTCGGATGCGCCTGCAATTCTGGGACGCGGACGGCCGGGGGCGCGGCGAGTTCCGCCAGATCTCGGTGACCGACCGCGACTACTTCAAGTTCCACACGTCCCAATGGCTGGCCGATCCGGAACGGCGGAACATGCTGCACGCCGGTACGGGCATGTTGGTCGGCGCGCCGGTCTTGAGCCGGATCACCGACGCTTGGACCTTGCCCGTGTCGCGCGCGATTCTCGACCGCCAAGGGAATTTCGCGGGCGTCGTGGTGGCCGCGTTCCCGATCGACACGTTCCTCGATCTCTACTCGGGCATGCGCGACGCGCCGTCGGACCTGCTCGCGCTGTGGCGCAACGACCGCACGATGCTGGTGCGGGTCCCTTTCGACGAGGCGCTGCAGTCGCGCCGCTTCGCGAACGCGCCGGTCTGGTCGCACTATCCCGCCGCCCGGAGCGGCCGCTACGAAGCGCCCACGGTGACCGACGGCGTCACGCGTCTGGTGATGTTCCGCGGGCTCGATCCGCTGCCGCTCGTGCTCGTCTACGCGATCGAACGGCGCACCCTGGCTTACGACGCGCTGCGCACCTATTGGCCGCTCCTCGCGGTGGCGCTCGCGGCGATCCTGGTCGCCGTCCTCTACGCTTTCGTTTCGGCGCGCTACGCCGCCCGACTCGGCCGGTCGCTGGTCGCATTGCAGGCGGCGCAGGTGCAGACGCATCTGGCGGCCGAGGCGCGCGGCCGGTTCATCGCGACGATGAACCACGAGCTGCGCACCCCGCTCAACGCCATCATCGGCTTCGCCGAAATCATGTCGAGCGAGCTCTACGGCAAGATCGGCGCGCCCAAATACAAGGAATACGCCGGCGACATCCGCGAGAGCGGATCGCATCTGCTGAATCTGATCGACGACGTGATCGACTTCTCGGCCGTCGATCTGGGGCGCCGCCAACTGGCGCGCGAACGCGTCGAGCTGACCGGGATCGCGCGCTCGGCCGTCCGGCTGCTGCAGCCCCAGGCGCAAGCGCAAGGCGTCAAGATCGAAGTCGCCGACGACCTGCCGGCGGTCCAAGGCGATTCGCGCGCGGTGCGCCAGATCGCCACCAATTTGCTCTCCAACGCGGTCAAATTCTCGCCGCAGAACGGCAAGGTGCGCGTGCGCGCCCTCCGCGCGCCGGACGGGCTTGCTGGCTTCGCCATCGCCGACGAAGGTCCCGGCATTCCGCCCGACGAGTTGGCGCGGGTGGGCGAGCCGTTCTTCCGCGGGCGCGACGCCGAGCGCCACGCGATCGGCGGCACCGGGCTGGGTGTGGGCATCGCCATGGCGCTGGCCAAGCAAATGGACGGGCGCGTCGAGCTCGCCATCCCCGAGGAAGGCGGCACGATCGCGACGATGCTGCTGCCGGCGGTCTAGATGTGAAGTGCCAAGAGGTTGTCCATCCGGGGGCGGGATGGGAGGTTGACGGGTGTCGAAGCCTTCAACCCACATCCGGAGCCCCCGAATGGACATCCACAAGAATGCCGCAACGACGCCGCGCGGTCGATACGAGATCGTGCGACGGGC
>JAMNXK010000599.1 GCA_023653245.1 Tagaea sp. | reverse complement strand
GCGGCCCCGCCGCGCGCGTCGGGAAATTCGGCGTGAAACAACGCGTCGCCCCATACCAAGCGCGCGCGGCCGGCGTCGCCGCCGGGCAGTTCGACGACGGCGATGCCGCCGCCGGTCTCGAAAGTTTCCGTTTCCGCCATTCGTCCGCTCCCCGAACGCGGAGCATAAGCGGACGGGCGGGCGGCCTCAAGCCGCTTCCGAGCCGCGCTTGACCTTGAAGTCGAGCAGACGGGCGACTTCGAGCACGACCAGCAGCTTGCCCTTGAGGCGATAGATGCCCGCCGACACTTCGCGCCAGCGCGGATCGAGGGTCGCGGGATTGCGCTCGTAGGATTCGGCCGACAGCGAGAGCACTTCGCCGACATTGTCGACCATCAGCGCGTAGAGCTCGCCCTTGTGATCGACGACCACGTTCATGCCGGGGATGGCGCCGTCGCGCTTGGCCAGGCCCAGGCGGCGGCGCACGTCGATCGCGGTCACGATGCGGCCGCGCAGATTGAGCGCGCCCGCGACTTCCGCCGGTGCGAGCGGAATGCGCGTGATGCGCTGGGGTCCGAGCACGTCTTGCACGGTGAGCACCGGGATGCCGAACAGCTGGTCGGCGACGGTCATGGTGACGAAGTCGTTGGCCACGCCGCCGCCGAAATTGGGGGCGTCGAGGGCGGTCTGACCAGCGGGAACGGGGAGATTGGCCATGATGCGGGTCCTTCGCGGCTTACTCGGCCGCCGAGCGGGCGCCGAGTTCGGAGAGCGAGGCGAGCAGGCCTTCGCGGTCGAGCTTGGGGATGAAGTCGGTGAAGCCGACGCGCCGCGCGCGCTCGATGTCGGCGGGATGCGTGTGCGAGGACAGCGCCAGGATCGGCGTTTCGCGGAAGCGTTCGGAGCGGCGCAGCGCCTCGGCGAAATCGAAGCCCGACATGCCGGGCATTTCGATGTCGGAGACGATCACGTCGAACTCGCGGCCCGCATCGCACAGGCTGAGCGCTTGGTTGGCGGTGTCGGCGGTGGTCACGTCGTAGCCGGCGACCTGCAGGATCGGCTGCAGGAGATTGCGGAAGAACGGGCTGTCGTCGACGAGCAGCAGCCGGCGCGCCACGGCGCCGCCGAAGGGCTGATCGGCCTTGCCGAACCAATCGCCGAAGGCTTGGGCGAGGTAGTGCGCCGTGTCGATCACGTCGGTGGCTTTGCCCGAGATGATCGCCGAGCCCACCATGCCGGGGCGCGCGTTGTTCATCTCGATCGCCAGACGCTCCTCGACGATATCGACGATCTCGTCGACCAGCAGGCCCATGTTCCGGTTGCGATCGGCGAAGACAAGGATCGGCTGGCGGCCTTCCGAGCGGATCGGGTAGGACGCGTCGATCGTGACCAGCGGCATGAGCTTGCCGCGGTATTGCAGCACGGGCTTGCCGTCGGAGTATTCGATCTGCGCGGCGTCCGTCTCCTCCAGACGCGCGATCAGCGACAGCGGCACCGCCTTGGGCGCCTGGCCGCCGGCGCGGAAGACCAGCAGCGCCACGCGCTCGGCTTCGCGCGAAACCGCTTCGGCCGGCGCTTGCGCCTGCTGGGTTTCGCCCATCGGGGACGACGCGCCCGAGCTGGCCGCGATCCCGTTGGGATCCAGGATCATGATGACCGAGCCGTCGCCCAGGATCGTGTTGCCCGAGAACATCGGCACGTCGCGCAGGATCGGCGCCACCGGCTTGACCACGATTTCCTCGGTGTCGAACACGCGGTCGACCATGATGCCGAAGGTGTAGTTGCCGACTTGGGTGACGACGATGAAGCTCTTGTCCTCCTCCTCGAGGCGGCCCTCGCCCAGGCGCAACGTGTCGTGCAGCGACACCAGCGGCAGCAGGCGGTTGCGCAAGCGCAGGAAGGGCGCGTCGTTGACGCGCTCGACCGTGGTTTCGGAATTGGCGGTGGCGCGCACGAGCTCGAGCACGCTGATCTGCGGGATCGCGAAACGCTCCTTCGAGCATTCGACGATGAGCGCGGAGACGATGGCCAGCGTCAGCGGGATCTTGATGACGAAGGCCGTGCCCTTGCCGCGCGCCGAGCGCAGCTCGACCGTGCCGCCGATCTTTTCGATGTTGGTGCGCACGACGTCCATGCCCACGCCGCGGCCCGAGACCGAGGTCACGGCGGCGGCGGTCGAGAAGCCGGCGGCGAAGATGAACTGCGCGGCCTGCTGGTCGGACATGGCGGCGACTTCGGCTTCGGTCGCCACGCCGTTCTGCACGGCCTTCTGCTTGATGCGGTCGATATTGAGGCCGCGACCGTCGTCTTTGATCTCGATGATGATGTGACCGCCTTCGTGGAAGGCGTTGAGCATCACCTTGCCGACTTCCGGCTTGCCGGCGGCCTTGCGCTCGTCGGGCGTCTCGAGCCCGTGATCGGCGCAGTTGCGCACCAGATGGGTCAGCGGATCCTTGATCAGCTCGAGCACCTGCCGGTCGAGCTCGGTCTCCTGACCGTGCATCAGCAGGTCGATCTTCTTGTGCAGTTCGTGGCTGAGATCGCGGATCAGGCGCGGCAGCTTCGACCAGGCGTTGCCGATCGGCTGCATGCGCGTCTTCATCACGCCTTCCTGCAGCTCGGAAGTCACGTGGTTGAGGCGCTGCAGCGGTGCGGCGAATTCGCTGTCCTTCTGCGAACGAAGAATCTGAAGAAGCTGATTTCGCGTCAGCACGAGCTCGGAAACCATAGTCATCAGGTTTTCG
>JAMNXK010000598.1 GCA_023653245.1 Tagaea sp. | reverse complement strand
TCTGGGGGGCCCGCGGCACCGGCAAATCGTCGCTGGTCAAAGCGATCCATGCCGCCGTGTGCGCCGAGCGCAAGCGGGCCGTGGCGCTGATCGAAATCCATCGCGAGGACATTCCCACCCTGCCCCGCCTGCTCGCCCATGTGCGCGGCGCCGCGCGCAAGATCGTGGTGTTCTGCGACGACCTTTCCTTCGACGGTCAGGACGCGGCGTACAAATCCTTGAAGGCCGTGCTCGACGGCGGCATCGAAGGCCGGCCCGACAACGTCGTGTTCTACGCGACCTCGAACCGCCGGCATCTGATGCCGCGCGACATGATCGAGAACGAGCGCTCGACCGCGATCAACCCCGCCGAGGCGGTGGAGGAGAAGGTCTCCCTCTCTGACCGTTTCGGCCTGTGGCTGGGGTTCCACAACGCCGACCAGGACACGTATTTCGACATGATCGAGGGCTACGCGAAACGCTTCGGTCTCGACGTCTCGAAAGAAGGCCTGCGCGCGCAAGCCGTCGAGTGGTCGGTCACGCGCGGCGCGCGCTCGGGGCGCGTGGCGTGGCAATTCGTGCTCGACCTCGCCGGCCGCCTGGGCAAGCGGATCGATTGAAGCACAATGCGTTTTGACGGAAGCGTTCTTGGGCCGGCCTCGCCCTTCGACAGGCTCAGGGTGAGGCCTACTTCTTGAACCTCATGGTGAGCCAGTCGAACCATGAGGTCGGCACGGCGTTTCCAACAGAACACATCTTGTTCTAGACGCTCAGCCGTAGGCGAATTTCGGCCGCCAGCCCGCCCCACCGCCGGGCAGCAAGTCGAAGAAGTGCCAAGCGGCACAGAAATCGTCGCCCGGCCCGAGCTCTTCGCTGGCCACGCGGAACAGCTTGCCGTCCTTGCGCGTCAGCACCGACAGGCCGGGCTCCCAGCCGTTCTTGCCTTTGAAGCCCATGTCTTCGGCGAAGCTGGTGCCTTCGTGGCTCAGCATCGGAAAGCGCCAGCCGCGCGACGTGGCGAACTCGGATTGCTTGGCCGGCGCATCGGGCGTCGTCACGACGAACGGCGCGCGATCGGCCAGATGCGGATAGACGCCGTTGAAGCCGTCGGCCCACAGCGTGCAATACGGGCACGCCGCCCCCATGTTGTGCACGACGATCAACTCGTCGCGCGCGTCGAACAACGCGGACAGCTTCACCGCACCCGCCGGTCCCTTGAGTTCGTAGTCGCGGACCGGCTCGGGCGGAAGCTTCGCGCGCGCTTCGCGGAGTTTGGCGCGTTGCGCGCGGATCTCGCGGCGATAGGCGCCGAGCTCGGCGCGGCTTGGCGTGTCGGTCATCGCGACCTCCTCTTCGATTTGGGTTTTTCGGGCAAGGCGGCGGCCAAGGCTTCGAATTGGCGCTGCCAATATTTGCTGTAGCGGTTGAGCCAGACCGACGCTTCGAAGGCCGGCCCGGCGAGCAGGCCGCAGCGATTGATCCGGCCGGTGCGCGTCTGGCTCACCAGCCCCGCTTGGACCAGGACCTGAATATGGCGCGACACCGCTTGCAGCGAGATCGCGAAGGGCTCGGCCAGTTCGCCAACATTGGCGTCGCCCTGGGCGAGCCGCTCCAGGATCGCGCGGCGCAGCGGATCGCTGAGCGCGAAGAACACTTTGTCGAGGACGTCCGAGGCGGGCTCGGGCGGCGCTTCTTGCAGCGGGCGCAAAAAGGGGCTCGGGTTCATGACCCGTCTATTATCAACGCATCGATTGACTGCCAACGAGTTCGTTGAGAGATCAAACGCGCAGATCGGTCCCGCCCGGCCGTGTCGCGGTGTTTCCCGCCCGCACCTCGCGCATGATGTCGCGCGCCAGGCCCCAGGGCACGAGCGCTTGCTCGTCGTACCAAATCCGCGCATTGCCCGGGCGCTTGGCGTCGGGGGCGATCAGCACGCGCTCGCCCGCACCGCCGAGTTTGGGCTCAAGCAGCACGGCGGCGAGTTTGCCGTCGGGCGCGTTCCAGCGCGTGATCTTGAATTCGCGGCCCGATTTGTCCTTGCGCGTGCCGCCGTCGATGGGTTCGCCGATCGAGCCGTCGGCCTTGGCTTGCGCCAGGCCCTTGCCGATCCCGTCGGTTTCCTTCGCCGGGCTCAGAACCGGCGACGCGTTCTGGCCCGCCGGAAAGAAGGCCTGCGCCGAGCCGCGCAAGTTCCGCAAGACCTGCGTCAGCACGTCCATGGCCTTCTGATCGCGCTCGCTGGGCGGCGCGCGCATGATCGCGGCGTAGTCGGGCGTGGGCTTGACGGTCGTCATCGGGCTTCTCCGGGGTCTTGCGCGGGCGTTCTGCCCGGCCCTGAGAATCCTCCCGATTTACCGCGCCGTCAAGGTCCGGGGCGCATCTGCGGCGCCTTGGCCGATCCGCCGCCGGACAATTCGCTCAACACGTCCGCGACCAAGTCCCAGGGGACCTTGTCGCGCTCGCCCTCGCGGAAGTGGACTGTGAAAGTGGCGACGTTCTTGCCGTCGGACACGATCGTCACCCGCCCTTCCCCGCCGTCCTTCGGCACCAGCGTGACCGCGATCGCGCGTTTGGTCTTCGGATCTTCCAGACGGTACTCGTGGAACTCCCGGCCGTTGCGATCGCGGCGCATGGCGACCAGCATCGGCGCGCCGACCGAGATATCGCCGATGCGCTCCGTGCGCGCGGGCTTCGCGAATTCGGCGAGCCGGGCCTTGTGCTCGGCGCGCAAGTCGCGCTCGACGTCGC
>JAMNXK010000597.1 GCA_023653245.1 Tagaea sp. | reverse complement strand
TTCAACGCGCTGCTCGGCGTGCTCATCGTCGCCAATATCGTGTGGTTGTCGATGACCGGATCGCCGTTGGCGTTCTGGACGCTGGTGCTGCTGTCTTTCGCACTCGGCTTCCTGCTGATCTTGCCGATCGGCGGCGCGGACATGCCGGTCGTCGTGTCGATGCTCAACTCCTATTCGGGGTGGGCGGCGTGCGGCATCGGCTTCACGCTGCAGAACCCGCTGCTGATCGTCGTGGGCGCGCTGGTCGGCTCGTCCGGCGCCATCCTCTCCTACGTCATGTGCAAGGGGATGAACCGTTCGATCTTCAACGTGATCCTGGGCGGCTTCGGCACCGACCCCGCGGCGGCGGCGGCCGCCGGCGGTGCGAAAGAACAGCGCCCGGTCAAGCAAGGCTCGGCCGACGACGCGGTCTTCATCATGAAGAACGCGAGCTCGGTCATCATCGTGCCGGGCTACGGCATGGCGGTCGCCCAAGCCCAGCACGCGCTGCGCGAGATGGGCGATCTGTTGAAGAAGGAAGGCGTGTCGGTGCGCTACGCGATCCACCCGGTCGCCGGCCGCATGCCCGGGCACATGAACGTGCTGCTCGCCGAAGCCAACGTGCCCTATGACGAGGTCTTCGAGCTCGACGACATCAACCGCGACTTCGCCCAAGCCGACGTCGCCTTCGTGATCGGCGCCAACGACGTGACCAACCCGGCCGCCAAGACCGATCCCAAGAGCCCGATCTACGGCATGCCGATCCTGGACGTCGAACGCGCCAAGACCGTGTTGTTCATCAAGCGCTCGATGGCCTCGGGCTATGCCGGCGTGGAGAACGAATTGTTCTTCCGCGACAACACGATGATGCTGTTCGGCGACGCCAAGAAGGTGGTCGAGGACATCGTCAAAGCCTCGGGCGGCGGATCGCATTGAGAGGTTTGGCGGCGGTATCGAATGTGATATCATCGAGCGATATCACTTGGAGATACCGATGCCGAACCTGCATATAAGGGGCGTCTCGGAAGAGACGATCGCCGCGTTCAAGCACAAGGCCGAAGCGACCGGCAAGTCGCTGAACGAGACCGTGCGCGAAACGCTGGACGACGAAGCGCGCGCGAAGCGGCGGCGCGAGGCGTTCGCCGAACTGGACGAAATCCGGAAGTCGATGGGTAAATGGGATGGACCGTCGATCGTCGAAATGATCCGTGAGGATCGCGATTCGCGATGATCGCTTGCGTCGCCGACGCGAGCGCGCTCCTCAAGATCGTGATCGACGAATCGGACAGCAACGTCGCGAGAGCGTTCTTCCTGACCCAGCCTACGGCTGCGCCTGCCTTGATTCGCGCTGAAGTCGCGAACGTCCTGCGGCGATACGTGAAGTCACGAAAAATGTCGCCCGAAGCCGGGCATCGCGCGCTCCGCCGGCTCATCGAGCTGGCCGAGCTTCTCCCGGAGACGATTGAAGAAGCGCAGATGACTCTCGATCTGGCCATCGCGCTCGATCATTCGGCGCAGGATTGCCGCTATCTGGCCGCGGCGATCGCCGCCAAGGTTCCGCTGATCACCGCCGACGAAAACTTCGCCGCAAAGGCCCGCGCGGCCGGGCACGATGCGCGCGCGATCTCCGAACTCAGCGGCTCGTTCGGATGAAGTCCGCGCAGCGCGCGCCGACCATCAAGGCGGCGGGCTGGATGTTCGGCGACGGAATGAGCGGAAAGACCGAGGCGTCGGCCACGCGCAGGCCCGCGACGCCGTTCACCCGCAGGAACGGGTCCACCACCGCGCGCGCATCCGAGCCCATCCGCGCCGTGCCGCACGGATGGAACACCGTGCTCGCCGTGTCGCGGATGCTGGCGACGAGCGCTTCGTCGCCGTCGCGATCGGGGCGCAAGGTTTCGAGCAGCAGATCGCGGAACGGCGGCTCGACGAAGATCTTCCGGCAGAAGCGCGCCGCGCCCAGCATCGTGTCGAGATCGCGCGGATCGGAGAGGTAGTTGGCGCGGATGACCGGCTTGGCGTGCGGATCGGCACTCGCCAATTCGAGCGTGCCGCGGCTTTCGGGCCGGCAGAGCCCGTAATTCACCGCCACGCCCGGATGGGGCAGCAGCCCTTTGGAGAAGTCGAAACTCGCGAAGTTGACGAACAGGAGCTGCGCGTCGGGCTCTTCGAGATCGGGCGCGGTCTTGAAGAACGCCGTCGCTTCGCCCGCACTGATCGTGAACGGGCCCGCCGCGCGCGCGAGCCATTGCCAGCCCATGCGCGCCCAGCCGAGTGGCGAGCGCAGAAGCTCGTTCAGCGTGCCGCACGGCTTGGTGCGGAAAATGTACTTGGCGATGAGATGGTCCTGGAGATTCCGGCCCACCTCCGGCGCGTCCGCCACCGTCGCGATCCCGTGCGCGCCCAGATGCGCCGCCGGCCCCACGCCGGACAGCATCAGCAGCTGCGGGGTTTCGAGCGCGCCGCACGACACCACGATCTCGCGCGACGCGCGAAACGTGCCGGCTTCGGTCTCCACGCCGATGGCGCGCTTGCCCTCGAACAGAATCTTCAAAGCCCTCGCCCCGGTGACCACGCGAAGATTGGGCCGGCGCATCGCCGGGCGCAGCATCGCGCGCGACGACGAGGCGCGGAACCGTCCGGCGACGTTCATCTGCACGGGCCCCACGCCCTCCAAGCTTTCCGCCGCGTTCACGTCGGCGAAGCGCGGCAAGCCGGCCTTGACCGTGCTTTCGATGAAGGCCGCGCA
>JAMNXK010000596.1 GCA_023653245.1 Tagaea sp. | reverse complement strand
TGGTGATGACGCCGATGGGCGTGGCCATGCGCGTCTTCGGGAAGGATTTCCTGCGCCGGCGGCGCGATCCCGCAGCGGCGAGCTATTGGATCGCGCGCGAGCCGCCGGGCCCCGCGCCCGACTCGATGAAGAACCAATTCTAGGAAAACGGCCGATGTTGTCTCTGGCCCGCGAACTCTGGCAATTCATGAAGGCGCGCAAGAAGTTCTGGCTGCTGCCCATTCTGGTGATGATGGGCGTGTTCGGCGGCTTGATCGTGCTGACCAAGGGCAGCGCCATCGCGCCCTTCGTCTACACGATTTTCTGATGCGCATTCTGGGTCTGTCGGCGTTCTATCACGACAGCGCCGCGGCCTTGGTCGAGGACGGGCGCATCGTCGCGGGCGCCCAAGAGGAGCGCTTCACCCGCAAGAAGCACGATTCGCGCTATCCCAAGAACGCGATCGCCTATTGCCTGGCCGAAGCCGGGATCGGCCTCGACGCCGTCGATCATGTGGCGTTCTACGACAAGCCATTCTTGAAGTTCGAGCGCTTGCTCGAAACCTATCTCGCTTTCGCGCCGCGCGGGTTCAGGTCTTTTCGGATGGCCATTCCCGTTTGGCTCAAGGAAAAGCTGTTCCAGAAAAAGCTGCTGAGCGACGAGCTCAAAGCGGCCGAGCCGGGCTACGATTGGGAAAGCCGGCTGCTCTTCGCCGAGCATCACCAAAGCCACGCGGCCTCCGCGTTCTATCCGTCGCCCTACGACGATGCCTTGATCTTGACCATGGATGGCGTGGGCGAGTGGGCGACCACGTCGGTGGGCGTGGGGCGCGGCAGCGCGCTCGAAATGGTCAAGGAGATCCACTTTCCCCATTCGCTCGGGCTGCTTTACTCGGCCTTCACCTACTACACCGGCTTCAAAGTCAATTCGGGCGAATACAAGGTCATGGGCCTGGCGCCCTATGGCGAACCCAAATACGCCAAGATCATTCTCGAACATTTGATCGACGTGAAGGACGACGGGTCGTTCCGCCTCGATCTCGACTATTTCGACTACTGCACCGGCCTGACCATGACCAACGCGAAATTCGACGCGTTGTTCGGCGGGCCGCCGCGCACGCCCGAGCAGCGCCTCGACCAGCGGCACATGGATCTCGCGGCCTCCGTCCAGGCCGTGCTCGAAGAGGTCGTGTTGAAGCTCACACGCGCGCTCAAGCGCGAGCACGGGCTCGACAATCTGTGCCTGGCGGGCGGCGTGGCGCTCAATTGCGTGGCCAACGGCAAGATCCTGCGCGACGGGCATTGGAAGAATCTCTGGATCCAGCCGGCGGCGGGCGACGCGGGCGGAGCGCTGGGAGCGGCACTCGCGGGCTATCATCTGTTCAAAGGCGGCGCGCGACCGAAATCGACCGGCACGGGCGACCGCATGCAAGGCGCTTATCTCGGGCCTTCCTTCGCCCAAGAAGAGATCGAAAAGCGGCTGACGGCGGCGGGCGCGGTTTTCGACGTGCTGCCGGGCGACGCGCTGATCGCGCGCGCGGCCGACGATCTGGCCGCCGGCCTGGCGCTCGGCTGGTTCCAGGGCCGCATGGAATTCGGGCCGCGCGCGCTCGGCGGGCGCTCGATCCTGGGCGACGCGCGCAGCCCGGCGATGCAAAAGCAGCTCAATCTCAAGGTCAAGTATCGTGAGAGTTTCCGGCCTTTCGCGCCGTCGGTGTTGCGCGAGGACGTGGCCGAGTGGTTCGAACTCGACGGCGATTCGCCCTACATGCTGCTGGTCGCCGACGTGAAAAAGCAACGCCGCCGCGCGATGACCGACGCCGAAAACGCGCTCTTCGGCATCGACAAGCTCAACGTGCCGCGCTCGGAGATTCCGGCGGTGACGCATGTCGACTATTCGGCGCGCATCCAAACCGTCCACGCCGAGACCAATCCGCGCTATCACGCGCTGATTTCGGCGTTCAAGGCGCGCACCGGCTGCCCCGCGATCGTCAACACGAGTTTCAACGTGCGCGGCGAGCCCATCGTCGGTAGCCCCGAGGACGCGTTCCGCTGCTTCATGGGCTCCGAGATCGAGCGTCTGGCTGTCGGCGATTGCTATCTTGTCAAGGACCACCAGGACCCGGCGCTCAAACTCGATTACAAGGACGCGTTCGAGCTTGACTGAGTTGCCCGTCTTGCGGCCCTCGGCGGCGGCCGCCGCGATCTTGTGCGACGAGGGCGGACGCTATCTGCTGCAGCATCGCGACGACCTGCCGCATATCTGGTTCCCCGATACGTGGGGCCTGTTCGGCGGCGCGATGGACCCCGGCGAGACGCCGCTCGACGCGATCCGCCGCGAACTCGCCGAGGAAATCGGCGTGGTGCCGTCGGCGCTGACCTACTTCACCCGGTTCGATTTCGATCTCGGCTTCGCCGGCGGCGGCATGTGCGCGCGCTATATCTTCCAAGGCGCGTTGAGCGCGGCGGACGTCGGCGCGCTGCGTCTGGGCGAAGGGCGCGAAATGCGCTTCTTCGCGCCCGAAGATGTCTTGCGCTTGCCGCGCCAGACGCCGTACGACGGCTTCGTGCTCTATCTGCACATCCATCGCGCGCGCATCGACGCGCGCGGTTAGAGCGGTTTTCATTTAGTCGTACCGTATCCGGCGTTGGCGAAGTAGTTGGCGCATTCGACGGGGTGGATCGAGGGGAGGGCCGTTCCGATGGCGTCCCAGAGGGCGTCGCGGGTTCGAGCGGCAACGGATCGCAGCCCCGCCT
>JAMNXK010000595.1 GCA_023653245.1 Tagaea sp. | reverse complement strand
ATCGCCAACGACCGGCCGATCCTGGTGCTGTACGACGGCAAGCCGCATTTCCCGATCGCCGTCGCCTATCCCGAAACCGCCTTCGGCGGCGAGTTCGAGACCGAGGCCGACTACCGCGATCCGCATGTGATGGAACTCATCGACGCCAAAGGCTGGATGCTCTGGCCGCCGATCGAATTCTCCTACCGTACGGTCAATCTCGAATTGCCGGTGCCCGCGCCCGCGCCGCCGTCGGCCGTCAACTGGATCGGCACCGACGATCAAGGCCGCGACGTGGCGGCGCGGCTCATCTACGGCTTCCGCATCTCGGTGCTGTTCGGGCTGACGCTGACGATCTTCTCCTCGATCGTGGGCGTGATCGCCGGCGCGATCCAGGGCTTCTACGGCGGCTGGGTCGATCTGCTGTTCCAGCGCTTCATGGAGATTTGGGAAGGCCTGCCGCAGCTTTACATGCTGATCATCCTGGCGGCCTTCGTGGAGCCGAATTTCTGGTGGCTGCTCGGCCTGTTGCTGCTGTTCCAGTGGATGGGGCTGGTCGGCGTGGTGCGCGCCGAGTTCCTGCGCGCGCGCAATTTCGACTATGTGCGCGCGGCCAAGGCGCTGGGCGCTTCGGACACGAGCGTGATGTTCCGCCACGTGCTGCCCAACGCGATGGTCGCCACGCTCACCTTCATGCCCTTCATCCTGTCGGGCTCGGTGGTGGCGCTCACTTCGCTCGACTTCCTGGGCTTCGGCCTGCCGCCCGGCTCGCCCTCGCTGGGCGAGTTGCTGGCCCAGGGCAAAGCCAACCTGACGGCACCCTGGCTCGGCCTGACCGCGTTCTTTATCCTGGCGATCATGCTGTCGCTGCTGATCTTCATCGGCGAAGCGGTGCGCGACGCCTTCGACCCGCGCAAGACCTTCAAGGCGGACAGCGAATGAACGAACCTCTGCTCCGCGTGCGCGATTTGTCGGTCCAATTCGACATGGGCAAGGGCCGGAAGTTCCTGGCCGTCGACCGCGTGTCGTTCGATCTCGATCGCGGCGAGACGCTGGCGATCGTCGGCGAGTCGGGCTCGGGCAAGTCGGTGACGGCGCTGTCGATCCTGCAGCTGCTGCCCTACCCGCTGGCCTCGCATCCTTCGGGCTCGATCCGCTTCCGCGGCGAGGAATTGGTCGGTGCCGGCGAAGCGGCGCTGCGCCAGGTGCGCGGCAATCGCATCGCCATGATCTTCCAGGAGCCGATGACCTCGCTCAATCCGCTCCACACGATCGAAAAGCAGATCGGCGAGGCGCTGCTGATCCACAAGGGCATGGGCCGCGAGGCGGCGCGCGCGAGGATCGTCGAACTCCTGGAGCTCGTCGGCCTGGGCGAGCAGGCCCGCAAACGCCTCGACGCCTATCCGCACCAGCTCTCCGGCGGCCAGCGCCAGCGCGTGATGATCGCCATGGCCTTGGCCAACGAGCCCGACATCCTGATCGCCGACGAGCCGACCACGGCGGTGGACGTGACGATCCAGGCGCAGCTGTTGAAGCTCCTCAAGGAGCTGCAGGACAAGCTCGGCATGGCGATTCTGTTCATCACCCACGATCTGGGCATCGTGCGCCGCCTGGCCCATCGCGTGACGGTGATGAGCAAGGGCCGCGCGGTCGAGGCGGGCCCGGTGGCCGAGGTGTTCGCCGCACCCCAGCACGAGTACACGCGCCATCTGCTCGAAGCCGAGCCCAAAGGGGCGATATCCAAGCGCGACCCGGCGGCGCGAACCGTGCTGTCGGGGGTGGACGTAAAGGTCTGGTTCCCGATCAAGGCGGGCGTGTTCCGCCGCACGGTCGGCCATGTGAAGGCCGTCGATGGGATCGACATCACGCTGAAGGCCGGGCACACGCTGGGCGTCGTCGGCGAGTCGGGCTCGGGCAAGACCACGCTGGGGCTCGCTTTGCTGCGCCTGGAGCGCGCCGAGGGTGCGATCGTGTTCGACGGGCGCGATATCGCTTCCTTGCGCGGCAACGCGCTCAGGCCGCTGCGCAAGGAAATGCAGATCGTCTTCCAGGACCCGTACGGGTCGCTGAGCCCGCGCATGTCGATCGGCGAGATCGTGGCCGAGGGGCTGGCGATCCACGAGCCGGACCTGTCCGCCGAGGCGCGCGATGCGCGCGTGGTCGCCGCGCTTGAAGAAGTGCGCCTGGATCCCGCCACGCGCCATCGCTATCCGCACGAATTCTCCGGCGGCCAGCGCCAGCGCATCGCGATCGCGCGCGCGCTGGTCCTGAAGCCCAAGCTCGTGGTGCTCGACGAGCCCACGTCGGCGCTCGACATGTCGGTGCAGGCGCAGATCGTCGATCTGTTGCGCGAGCTGCAGGCGCGCTACGGCCTCGCTTACGTGTTCATCAGCCACGACCTCAAGGTCGTGCGCGCGCTGGCCGACGAGGTGCTGGTGATGAAGGACGGCAAGGCGGTCGAGCACGGCCCGGCCGCCCGCGTGTTCGACGCGCCCCAAGCGCCCTATACCCGCGCATTGATGGCCGCCGCCTTCGAGCACCGCGTGGTCGAAGGGGCGGGGATGCGGACGTGAACCTCCTCTTCCTCTCCGGCGCCGATCGCGCCGAGGTGTGGCGCGCGCAATTCGCCAAGCTCGCCCCCGATCTGAACTTCATCCAATGGCCGGACGTCCCCGATCCCGCCGCGATCGATTTCGCCCTGGTGTGGAAATATCCGCCGGGCGAATTGAAGCGCTATCCGAACTTGAAGCTCGTTTCGT
>JAMNXK010000594.1 GCA_023653245.1 Tagaea sp. | reverse complement strand
TCGGCCGTGGCGACGTTGCCGGCGATGATCTGGGTGTAGTTGCCGAGCTTGCGGATCGCCGAAACGGCGCGCACCACGCCTTCGGAATGCCCGTGCGCGGTATCGACCACGACGATATCGACCTCCGCGTCGAACAAAGCTTCGGCGCGCGCGAAGCCCTTGTCGCCCACGCCGGTCGCCGCGGCCACGCGCAAGCGGCCCTTCTCGTCCTTGGTCGCGAAAGGAAAGCGCTGCGCCTTCTCGATGTCCTTGACCGTGACCAGCCCGATGCAGCGATAGCTCTGATCGACGACGACCAGCTTCTCGATGCGATGGGTGTGCAGCAGCCGCTTGGCTTCGTCCTTCGACACGCCCTCGCTGACCGTGACCAAACGGTCGCGGGTCATGAGCTCGGAAATCGGCTGGCGCGGATCGGAGGCGAAGCGCACGTCGCGGTTGGTGAGAATGCCCACCAATCGGCCGTTCGCCTCGGTCACCGGAATGCCCGAGATATGATGCTCGGCCATCATCTTCAGCGCGTCGGCGAGCGTGGCGTCGGGGCGGATGGTCAGCGGATTGACGACCATGCCGCTTTCGAATTTCTTGACCTTGCGGACCTCGTGGGCCTGCTTGTCGATATCGAGGTTCTTGTGCACCACGCCGATGCCGCCGGCCTGGGCCATGGCGATGGCGAGCGCGCTTTCGGTCACCGTGTCCATGGCGGCGGACACGATGGGAATCCCGAGTTCGATATTGCGGGTCACGCGCGTGCGCGTGAGCACGTCGCCGGGCAACACGGACGAGGCGCCCGGTTCCAGCAACACGTCGTCGAATGTCAGCGCTTCGCGGATTTGCATGCCCCCTCCTCGGTCTCGGGAAGTGGCGCGCATCTATACACTTGTCGGCGCGGCTCCGAAACGGGGTCCAAGCGCGTTGAAAAGACGCGGCGATTCAGCCTTTGAAGCCCGTGGCGGCGAAGTAGAACTCGGCCGACTCGGCGCGGCTGGCGGGCGGCTTGTGGCGCTGGAGTTTGGCGAAACGCCCCTGGATGGTCTTGAGCAGCGACTGCTCCTCGGCACCCTGGCGCAATTTGGCGATGAAGGTGCCGCCGGGCCGGAGCACGTCGACCGCGAATTCGAACGCCGCTTCGACCAAAGCGACGATGCGCAGATGGTCGGTTTCGCGATGGCCGGTGGTCGATGGCGACATGTCGCTGAGCACCAGATCGGCCGACCCGCCGAGCGCTTCCTTGGCCAGGATCGCGGATTTGGGATCGAGGAAATCGGCGCGCAGGATCGTGGCGCCCGCGAGCTGGTCCATCTCCAGGATATCCAGCGCGATGACCACGCTCGCCTTGCGCTCGATGACGACTTGCGTCCAGCCGCCGGGAGCGGCGCCCAGATCGACGACCTTCATGCCCGCGCGCAGCACGCGGATCTTGGCGTCCATCTCGATGAGTTTGAACGCCGCCCGGCTGCGATAGCCGGCGTCTTTGGTCTTTTCGACATAGGGGTCGTTGATGTGCCGGCGCAGCCAATTCTGCTGCGACACCGTGCGGCCTTTGGCGGTCTTCAGACGCGAGGCGAGGCGTTTTTCGGTCATGCGCGACGCATAAGCCCCATCAGGATGCCTTCGCGCAAGCCCCGATCGGCCACGCGCAAGCGCCCGACCGGAAAGCGCGCGCAAATGCCTTCGAGCAGCGCGCAGCCCGCCACCACAAGATCGGCGCGCTCGCGTCCGATGCAGCCGTGGCGCGCCCGGCCGTCGAAATCGGCGGCGGCAAGTTCGGCGGAAAACCGCCGCATGTCGGCGAAGTCGAGCCACGAGCCGTCGACTTGCGCGCGGTCGTAGCGCGCCAGCCCCATCGCCATGCCCGACAGTGTGGTCACCGTGCCCGAGGTGCCGATCATCTCCACCCGCTCGGCGGCGACATGCGCGGCGATGGCATGGCGCGCGTCCAATTCGGCGAAGTGCGCGGCGATGTCGGCGACGGCGGCGGCGTAGTCGGCCTCGGCCACCCTGCCCGAACCCAGGCGCTCGGCGACCGCGACCACGCCCATCGGCAGCGAGACGAAATCGACCCGGCGCCAGGAATCGTTCTCGCGCGCCAGCCACAGTACTTCGGTCGATCCGCCGCCGATGTCGAACACGATGCCGTGCGGTCGCCCCTGGTCGAGCAGCGCGGCACAGCCGGCAAGCGCCAGGTCCGCTTCTTCGGCCGGGGCGATGGTCTCCAGATAGAGACCGGTCTGGGCGCGCACGCGCGCCAGGAAATCGGCCCCGTTGCGCGCGCGCCGGCAGGCTTCGGTCGCCACGCCGCGGAACGCGGTCACGCCGCGTTTGCGGATTTTCCCGGCACAGATCGACAACGCCGCCAGCGCGCGGGTCATCGCCGCCTCGCCGAGCACGCCGTCGCTCTCCAGCCCCTCGCCCAGGCGGACGATGCGCGAGAACCCGTCGACCACGCGGAATCCGCCCGCCGGCGCGGGGCGCGCGATCAGCAGCCGGCAGTTATTGGTGCCGAGATCGAGGGCGGCGAGCACCGCCCCTTCCTCTCGCATGGAATCCGCCACGAAACGCCCCGCTCCCCGATCGTCGGTTCTTGAGGGGGGAGTCTAGCCGGGTTTGACGATCCCGGCGAACGGGGATATAGAACCCGCCGCTTGGCTTACGGGCCCGGCGTGCCGATCCCATTGCTGGGGGATCGTCTAACGGTAGGACCCCAGACTCTGACTCTGGTTGTCTAGGTTCGAATCCTAGT
>JAMNXK010000053.1 GCA_023653245.1 Tagaea sp. | reverse complement strand
GGCAGCGCGGCGCGCGCGCGTTCGGCCAGACGTTCGATTTCGGCCAGATCGGGGGCGTGGCGGGGCGGCTCTTCCATGGCGCGAGGCTATCGCGCCTTGAACTTCGCGCCAACAGCACCGAAATTGGCGGTATGGAAAAACTCGCCGGACCCGCGCGCGCGACCGCGCTCGCCGACCTCGCCGGCTGGGCCGAATTGCCCGGTCGCGACGCCATCGCCAAATCCTTCAAATTCGCGGATTTCAACGCGGCCTTCGCCTTCATGGCGCGCGTCGCGCTGAAGGCCGAAAAGATGGACCACCATCCCGAATGGTTCAACGTCTACAACAAGGTCGATATCGTGCTCTCGACCCACGATGCCGGCGGCCTGACGATGCGCGACATCGCGCTCGCGCGTTTCATCGATTCGGTTTCGCGCTGACGCTCGGGTGCACTGCGGGCTTGTAGCCCTTGGCGATCGCCTCGACCGTGCCTTCGGGCGTCAGGATTTCGACCGCGGCTTCGGGGATCGGCGCCGGCCGATAGCCCGCATGCGACCAGGCGAACGCCTGGCCGCGCCATTTGAGGAAGGCCGCACCCTCGCGCTCGAACATCGCGCCGTCGGGCAAGGCGGCGAAATCCTCGGGATAGGGCCGCAAGCGCTGCGCGGCGAGCACGCGGTCGAGCGCTTCGGCGTTGGCACGCTTGCCCGGGAACAGCCGCAAGAACAGATCGTAATTCTGCCGCCGGCATTCGGCGCACGGGCGATGGCCTGCGGCCAGGGCCGTGGCTTCGTCGAGGAAGAACAGCTCGGTATAGGCGCCCGGATGCATGATCCGCCGCTTGCGGCCCTTGAAGACCGTCTGGCAAATCAGCCAGCGCTTTTCGCGCGTCTGCTCGACCTCGAGATTCTTGTGGTCGCCGTGCAGGCAGCCGCGATTGCCCATGAACATCCCGCGCGCGGGATCGGCCTCGATGGTCGAGAACGGCGTGACCCGGTTCTGCAGCGGCATTATTTGGGGCCCATGCGGATGGCGCCGTCCAGGCGGATCACCTCGCCGTTGAGCATCGGATTGGCGAGCATGTGCATGACCAACGCCGCGTACTCGGCCGGCGTGCCGAAGCGCGAGGGGAAGGGCACTTGCGCGGCGAGGCTATCTTGCACGGCTTGCGGCATGCCCAGCAGCATGGGCGTGCCGAACAGGCCGGGTGCCACGCCCATCACGCGGATGCCGGTCTTGGCGAATTCGCGCGCGGCGGGTAGCACGAGTGCCGCGACGCCGCCCTTGGACGCCGCATAGGCCGCTTGGCCGATCTGGCCTTCGAACGCGGCGACCGAGGCGGTCATCACGATCAGCCCGCGCTCGCCGCCCGCATCGGGGGCGAGGGTCTGCATGCCCGCGGCGGCCAGCCGCGTGAGATTGAACGTGCCGATGAGATTGGCTTCGATCACTTTGCGGAAGGCGTCGAGCGCCATCGGTCCGTCTTTGCCGACGATGCGCGCGGCGGGTGCGATGCCCGCGCAATTCACCAGCACGCGCGCCGCGCCATGCGCTTGCGTGGCCGCCGCGACGGCCTTCTCGGCGCTGTCGGCCGAGCTCACGTCGCAGGCCAGCGCCAGCCCGCCGATTTCCGCCGCGACCGCGCGCGCCGCGTCCATATTCAAATCGAGAACGGCGACCTTGGCGCCCGCTTGCGCCAGCGCTTTGGCGGTGCCCGCTCCGAGCCCCGATCCGCCGCCCGTGACGATCGCCGCTTGCCCTTTGACGTCCATGACTTGATTCCTTTCCGCGCCCGGAAGATGTTGCTCGCCGCACTCTAACAAGGACCCGCGCGCCATGTCGTCATCTTCGCCGAAACACGCCAAGCTGCTCGGCTTCGGCGGGCTGGTGCCGTTCTATGCCGGGGCCGCCGCCTTGTGGTTCGGCGGCGCCGAGCTGCGCGACGGCGCGCTCGCCGTGACGACGATCTACGCCGCGACGATCCTGTCGTTCGTCGGGGCGGTGCATTGGGGGCGCGCGCTGGCCGGGCCCGCGACCGACGCGGCCTTGGGCTGGTCGGTGGTGCCCGCTTTGCTGGGCTGGCTGGCGGCCGCATGGCTGGACGCGTTGCCGGGCCTGATCTTGTTGATCGTCGGATTCTGGGCGGCCTTCGTGGTCGATGCGCGCGCGGCGCGCGAGGGGCGGTTTCCCCTTTGGTATCTCGATTTGCGCAAGCATCTTTCGGCCTTGGTCGTGCTGGCCCTCGGGCTGTGCGCCCTCGCCGTCGCGACGTGAGCGCCGCCCTCACTCTCGGCCATCTGCGCCGCTACGCGATCGCGCGCAGCCTGTTCGCGCCCACGACCCTGCCGCGCGCCATCGCCAAGCTGGGTTTCGTCCAGGCCGATCCGATCCGCGCGCCCGCGCGCGCCCAGGACCTGACGCTGCGCCATCGCGTCGTCGATTATCGCGCGGGCGATCTGGAGCGGCGCTACCCGCGCTTGGCGATCGAGGAGGATTTCTTCGTCAATTACGGCTTCGTGCCGCGCGCCACACACGCGCTGATGCATCCGCGCGCGGCGCGCAAGGAATGGCCGCGAACCCGCCGGGCGCAGGCCGAAGCGATCCTCGAATTCGTCGCCGCGCGCGGCGTGGTCCATCCGCGCGAGGTCGATGCCGCCTTCGAGCACGGCTCGACCCGCAACTGGTTCGGCGGCAAAAGCCGGGCGAGCACGCAGCTGCTCGACGAGATGCATTATCGCGGATTGCTGCGCGTGGCGCGGCGCGAAGGCGGTACGCGTATGTACGCGCCGCTCCACGCTCACGCGCGCGAAGCGTCCGCCGATCCGGACGCCGCGTTCGACGCGCTGATCGACGTGGCGGTCGCCAAATACGCCCCGCTGCCCGCGGCGACGCTCAGCCGCTTCGTCTTGTGGGTGGGCTCGGCGGCCGTGCCCCAATGGCGCGATCGGCGTGGCGCCGCACTGGCGCGCGCCAAAGCGCGTCTGCCCCATGCCGCGATCGAAGGCTGCGTTTGGTACTGGCCGGATGGCGAGAACCCCGGCGCGCGCCGCTTCGCGCGCGACGACGTGCTCGACGAGAATTTGCGTCTGCTGGCCCCCTTCGATCCCGTCGTTTGGGACCGCGATCGTTTCGCGCGCTTTTGGGGCTGGGCCTATCGCTTCGAGGCCTATACGCCCGCCCCCAAGCGCGTGCGCGGCTATTACGCGCTGCCGATGCTGTGGCGCGGCCAGGCGATCGGCTGGGCGAACGCGACGCTGCGCGAGGGGCGACTGGACGTAAGGCCGGGCTACGTGGCCGGACAGGCGCCGCGCGACGCGGCGTTCGACGCGGCGCTCGCCGAAGAGCGAACGCGTCTTGCGGGTTTTCTCGGACTTACCGCCGCCGCGCCATGACCTGTTCGCGCGCGATGTAGAGGGTGGAGAGGACGATCAACGCCGAGCCCGCGACGGTCGGCCATTCGAGCGTCTCGCCGAACACGACCAGCCCGAGGATCGCCACCAGCACCAGCCGGCCGTAGTCGATCGGGTCGATGGCCGTCGCGTCGGCGATGCGATAGGCGCGCACGATGAAGTATTGGCCCACCGTGCCCAGCACGCCCATGAACATCAGCACCGGCCATTCGTGCGCGGCGGGCCAGCGCCACACGAACAGCGCGGGCACGAAGGACAGCAAGCTCGCGAACACCGCGAACCAGAACAGGATCGCCTGCGGCCGCTCGGTCTCCGTCAGGCGCTTCATCGACACGCTCACGCACGCGACGAAAAACCCGGACGCCAGCGCCAGCAGCGCCACCGGGTCGAACACGCCCGCCCCGGGGCGCAGCATCACCAGCACGCCCGCGAAGCCCACCGCGATCGCCGCCCACCGCCGCCAATTCGCCGTCTCGCCGAGAAGGAACACCGCCAGCGGCACCAAAAAAAGCGTGCGCACGTAGCCCAGCGACACCGCGTCGGCGAAATTCATCTGCACCAGCGCCACGAAGCCGCACGCCATCGCCCCGTAGCCGAAACACGCGCGCAGCAGATGCGCGCCCGGCCGGCGCGTGCGGAACGCCGCCCGCCCGCCCGCCAACATCAGCCAGGGCAACGTCGCCAGCAGCGCGAAGGCGCAGCGGAAGAACGCGATCTGCAAGGGATGGAGCGAACCGCCCATCCATTTGACCGTCGAATCCATCGTCGTGAAGGCCAGCACCGCAGCACCCGCCCACAAGGCGCCGCGCGCGTTGGGGCCGAGGGCGCGCAAGCGGGCGACGAGCGCGCTCATCCGCCCAGACTCGGTTTGCGGCCCAGCGCGATCTCGCGATAGGCGATGTAAAGCGTCGAGGCGATCAACACCGCCGACCCGGCCAAGGTCCAGAAATCGGGATACTCGCCGAACAGCGCGAATCCGAGCGCGATCGCGAAGATCAGGCGCAGATAGTCGTACGGCACGACCGCCGAGGCGTCGGCCGCTTGGAAGGCGCGCAAGCCGCAATACTGGCCCAACGTCGCCGCCCCGGCCATCGCCGCCAGAAATCCCAGCTCGATCCCGCTCGGCGTCGTCCAGACCCAGAGCGCCGGCCCCAAACTCAGCAGCGACGTGACGACGCCGAAATAGACCATGATCGTCGCGGTGCGCTCGCTGCCTTGCAGCTTCTTGACCAGCACGATCCCGTCGGCGACGGCGAACGCGCCGATCAGCGCGACCACATGCGCGAGCTCGAACTCGGTCGAGCCCGGACGCACCACGATCAGCACGCCCAGGAATCCGACCGCGGTGGCCAGCCAGCGATCGGCACCCACGCGCTCGCTCAGGAACGCCGCGGCGAGCAGCACGGCGAACAAGGGTTTGGCGAAAGAGATCGCGATCGCGTCGGCCAAAGGCAGATGCACGATCGCGTACATGCCGCAGAACACGCCGGCCACGCCGACCAGGCCGCGCGCCAGATGGGTGAGCGGCCGCCCGGTCAGCAGCACGCCGCGTCCCGCGCGCAGCGCGAAAGGCAGGATGATCGCGAGGCCGAAAACGCAGCGGAAGAACGCGATGACGAAGGGATCGAGATTTTGGCCGAGATGCTTGACCGTCGCGTTGAGCAGCGAGAACACCGCGCCCGACGCGATCATCCACAGCGCACCCTGGGCGTTGGGCGACAGGGTCATGGCGGCGGCTTGGCCGGATCGGGGCGCTTGGCGACGGTGCCGGTTTCGCTGGCGTGGGCTTGCGGCGCGGCCAAGCGCGCCAGCTGCGCTTCGCGCCGCGCGATATAGACCGTCGCGGCGACGATGATCCCGCCGCCGATCCAGGTCCAGATTTCGGGCGCCTCGCCGAAAGCGAGATAGGCGATGAACGCGACCATCGGCAGGCGCACGAAATCGAAGGGCAGCACGAACGAGGCTTCGCACGCCGCCAGCGCGCGGGTGAAGGTCTGGTGCCCGATCGTCGCCAGCACGCCCATCACGGCCACCAGTCCGAGCGCGTGCCAGGAGGGCGTCTGCCAGACGAACAAGGCCGGGATCAGCGACATCGGCGTGAGATAGATCGTCATGTACAGCACGATGACGTTGGGATTGTCGGTGCGCGTGAGCTGCTTGACCGTGATCGCGTTCCAGCCGCCCAAAGCGGCCGAGGCGAGGACGAGCAGATGCGCCCATTCCAGCGTCTCGAAGCCCGGGCGGATGACGACCATGGCGCCGACGAAACCCACGATCGTCGCCGACCAGCGCCGCAGGCGCACGATCTCGCCCAGCAGCAGCGCCGCCGCCACCGTGGCGAACAAGGGCGAGGTGAAGGACAATGCCGTCGCCTCGGCCACCGGCATCAGCGACAGCGCCGAGAACCAGCACAGCATCGAGGCGTAGCCCATGAAGGCGCGGCTGGCGTAAAGCTTGTGGCTCGCCGTGGCCAGCGCCGAGATCCCGGCATGGGCGAGCCAGGGCAGCATGAAAACCAAACCCGCGACCACGCGCAGGAACGCGGATTGGAACGGATGGAGCTCGAAGCTCAGCGCGCGGATGATCGCGTTCATCCCGGCGAAGGCGGCCGCAGCCACCGTCATCAGCAACGCCCCCCGGAGCGGCCCCGGCAAAGCCTCGAAGCGCGCGCGCGCCGTGTCGAACATTTCCCCCGACTGCCCTTTCGACGGTCAGACTACAGATGCACCGGCGCCGGGGCCAGCGCCCTTGCCACATGGCGGAATTGCGGGGGGCGCGCGAAGCTAGTCCGAGGCGGTGTGCGCCGATCGGGCCTTGCGGTTCTGGACGAAAGGCCGGACGCGCTCGCGCAGGCGCTCGACGATCTCCAGCTTTTCGGCGAAGCTGAAGCGCCGCGCGCGCTCGGCGCGCGCTTCGGCTTTGCGTCGAAGGACGGTTTCCCGCGTGAAAACGAGGGGATCGCTCATGGAATCAAGCTAGGCGCAAACGGGTCGTCGCGTCCAGACTTCCGCAGGAACGTGCGCCAATTGTCGATCAAGCCGAACCGCGAGATCGCCGCACGCAGCGCCGCCAAGTCCACCAGCCGCTCTTCCAAAAACTGGTCGATCCGCAGGAAATCCTTCGATCTCCCGGTGCGGATCGCGGCCAGAACGACATGGATCGCCGACAGGATCGGCACTCTCAACTCGTCGATCGCCACGACATCGGCGGAAGCGATGGCGTCGAGGTCCTGGTCATCGACGACGGGCAAGAATTGGACCGGCCAACCGTCGATCACGACGCCCTCTTTTTCGAACCGCGTATAGCCGCGACTTTCGAGATACCGGTACTGAGGCGTCAGGTCGATCAGCCCGGACGGCGGTCCGTCGAACGACACCAAGACGTCCAGGTCTTCCGTCAAAACCGGCTCGGAATAGTTGATCGCCGCGACCGCGCCGGCGACGACGTAGTTCCGGATGACGCCGTCGCGCACCATGTCGTCGAGAACTTGGAACGCCCTCTTCATGTGAAGCATCGGCATCTCCATCGCGACCGGCCAAGCCGCGCGCGCCGCGCCGAGCCCAAGTGCCTGCGATCCCGGCAGGGGCGAGCCCGGGCCGCCTCAAGCCACGAGCGTGGCTTCGGTCGCGGCCCGGAACGTCTTTTCGTCGATGCCGTCGGCCAGCTCGACGAGCTTGAGCCCGCCGGCGACGACCTCCATCACGCCCAGATTGGTGATGATCTTGTTGACCACGCCCTTGCCGGTCAAAGGCAGGGTGCATTTCCTCAGCACCTTGGATTCGCCGGCCTTGTTGGTGTGGTCCATGACCACCACGACGCGCTCGACGCCCGCGACCAAATCCATCGCCCCGCCCATGCCCTTCACGAGCTTGCCCGGGATCATCCAATTGGCGAGATCGCCGTCCTCGGAAACTTCCATGGCGCCGAGGATGGCCATGGCGATCTTGCCGCCGCGGATCATCGCGAAGCTGGTGGCCGAATCGAAGAACGAGGTCTGCGGCAATTCGGTGATGGTCTGCTTGCCGGCGTTGATCAGGTCGGGGTCCTCCTCGCCTTCGAAGGGGAACGGGCCCATGCCGAGCATGCCGTTCTCCGACTGCAGCGTGACGTTGACGCCCTCGGGGATGTAGTTGGACACCAGCGTCGGAATCCCGATGCCGAGATTGACGTACCAGCCGTCCCGAAGTTCTTTCGCGGCGCGCGCCGCCATCTGTTCGCGGGTCCAGGGCATATCTCGTTCTCCTCAGGCCGCGCGCTTGCGCACGGTGCGTTGCTCGATGCGTTTCTCGTGCTCGCCTTGGATCAGGCGATGCACGAAGACGCCGGGCAAGTGGATGTTGTCGGGATCGAGCGATCCGAGCGGGACGATCTCCTCGACCTCCGCCACGCACACCTTGCCGCACATCGCGGCGGGCGGGTTGAAGTTCCGCGCCGCCTTGCGGAAGACGAGGTTGCCCGACGGATCGGCCTTCCACGCCTTGACGATCGACAGATCGGCGACCAGCCCGCGCTCGAGCACGTAGGTCTTGCCGTCGAATTCCTTCAGCTCCTTGCCCTCGGCGATCACGGTGCCCACGCCGGTGCGCGTGTAGAAGCCCGGAATGCCCGCCCCGCCCGCGCGCATGCGCTCGGCCAGCGTGCCTTGCGGATTGAACTCGATCTCCAGCTCGCCCGCGAGATATTGGCGCATGAACTCCGCGTTTTCGCCGACATAGGACGAAATCATCTTCTTGATCTGCCGCGTTTCCAGCAGCAGGCCGAGGCCGAACCCATCGACGCCCGCGTTGTTCGAGGCGACCGCCAGATTCTTGGTGCCGGCCCGTTTGATGCCGTCGATCAGCAGCTCGGGAATGCCGCACAGGCCGAAGCCGCCCGCGGCGATCAGCATGCCGTCGAAGAGCAGCCCGTCGAGCGCCTCCGTCGCGTTTTTGTGGACTTTCTTCATGACTTCCCTCGATGCGGCGGCGCCGGCGATTTCCCGGCGCGAAAAACGCGCAAGTACAACAGCACTGCGGGCCGGAATCAAGGCCGGCCGGTCCGCTCAACCAGTCTAGACATCTAACCCGGTTTCATCGAACCGACTTCGCGGCGTCACGCATTTGACAGGACGCACCTTGTAAATCGCCGCCACGATGATTCAGGTCCACGACGTCGCTGTCGTCTATCCCGGGGGTGTGCGCGCGCTGGCGCCCACCTCGCTCGAATTCGCGCCCGGGGATTTCACGGTGCTGCTCGGCGCGTCCGGCGCGGGCAAGTCCACGCTGCTGCGCTGCCTGAACGGCTTGGTGCGGCCCAGCGCGGGGCGGGTGCTCGACCGGTCGGGGGCCGATCTGCTCGTCCCGGGCGCGCTGCGCGCCCATCGCCGGACGACCGGCATGATTTTCCAGCAGCATCAGCTGATCGGCCGGTTGAGCGTGCTCGACAACGTGCTGATCGGCCGGTTGGGCTTCCACGGCGCGCTGCGCACGCTGCTGCCGTTCTCGGAAGGCGAGCGGCGTTTGGCGCTGACGGCGATCGAACGCGTCGGCCTGATCGACATGGCGCTGCGCCGTGCGGACCGGCTGTCGGGCGGCCAGCAGCAGCGCGTGGGCATCGCGCGCGCGCTGGTGCAGACGCCACGCCTGATCCTGGCCGACGAGCCGGTCGCCAGCCTCGATCCCAAATCCGCCGAACGCGTGCTCGGCCTGCTCCATCGCATCTGCAAGGACGACGGGCTCACCGCCATCGTCAGCCTGCACCAGCTCGATTTCGCGCGCCGCTTCGCCGACCGCATCGTCGCCCTGGCGGGCGGCGCGGTCGTG
>JAMNXK010000593.1 GCA_023653245.1 Tagaea sp. | reverse complement strand
CTGGCGGATGCCGGGCAGGCCATAGGTCTTGACCTTCGCCTCGGCGAAATGCGCCGGGAACTCGGCCTTGAAGAAGGCGAGCGCGCGATCGACCTGGTCGCGCCCGTCGAGCATGGCCCGGGTCGCATCGAAAGGATCCAAAGGCGTTTGGACATGGGTCATGTTGACCAAGGTCTCGCCCGCCGGCGAACTCGTCGAGCCGAACACGAACCCGTCGCGGCGGCGCAAGCCCCACGCGTCCGCCTTCTTCTCCAAGGCCGCGACGATCGCTTCGCGGTCGTAGCCGTCGGTCACCCCTTCGAGCGTGAACATCGAGGTGCCGAAAATCGGCGTCGCGGGCACGCGGCATTCGGCCCCGGCGAGCCAGGCGAGATTGGCGTCGCCGCTCGCGTCCACGAAACCCTTGGCCCGGATGTCCAGATCGCCGTGACGCGTGGCGACATCCAACGCCGCGATCCGGGCGCCCTCCCGCCGCGCGCCGCGCACGACGGCACCCAGCGCCACGCGCAGTTTCGCGTCGTGCGCTTGACGCTCGAACCAGCGCGCCAGCGCGTTGACGCGATAAAGCACGATCCTGGTGTTGCGGCGCTTGTCGATATTGGAAAGATCGCCCGACGCCCCAAGATCGGCGAGGATGCCGTCGACGATGCCGTGCGTGACTTGCGCGGGATCGGGGCCGTTGGCGTAGAACCCGCAAAACGTGCCGATCAGCGAGCCGACCGCTTGGCCGCCCAATGCGGGTCCCGCTTCGATCACCGCGACCGAGGCGCCGAGCTTGGCGGCTTCCAGTGCCGCCGACATGCCCGCGGCCCCCGAGCCGACGACGCATAGATCCACATCGACGCGGCGCGGCGCTTGGTCCGCGCGGCGGACGATGTGGGTGGCGAGGCGGTCGGGCGACAGCGTCATGGGCTCGAAGTAATCGATGTTCCGTCCGAAAGCAAACGGGCCCGGAAATGCGACCGGGCCCGTTCGAGACTCGCGGTACGAAGTTTCAGCGCGCCGGCTTGGCGGCCTTTTTCTTCGCCTTCTTCTTGGTGGCGATGTCGTGCGACGGCGTCGAGTCCGCGGCCACGCTCTGCGCGGCGGCGGGCGCGCCGAACGCGGCGGCCGTGGCCGTCCCCGGCACGACGAAAGCGGAAAGCGCGAAAGCCAGGCCGAAGGCGAGTGCGATGTGCTTCTTCATGGTGTCCCCCAAAACCGGACGGGCCCCGGCGCACCGTTGCGCCCAAGTCGCCCCCCGGCGAATCGACGCGAAGAATCATGCGCCCCGATTCGGACGGTCTTCAAGCGACATCGTGTTTCACGGAACGCCTTTACCGCCAGCGCAGCAGATGTTTCTCCAGCCGCGTGAGGCCGGTGCCGATCGCCAGGCCCAGGACCGACAGCATCGCCACACCCGCCAGAAGCTGGTCGGTCAGCATCAGATTGCCCGCCTGCAGGATGAAGGCGCCGATCCCGTGCTCGGCGCCGATCATCTCGGCCGAGACCAGCAGGATGAGGGCGATCGACGCCGTGATGCGAAAGCCCGCGAGAATCCCGGGCAAGGCGCCGGGCAGCACGATTTTGCGCAAGACCGCGTGCGGCGGCAGATCGAAGCTCTGCCCCATGCGGATAAGATTGCGCGGCACCGCGTCGATCGCCGAATAGGCCGCGATCACGGTGGGGAAGAACACGCCCAGCGCGATCGTCGCGACCTTGGAGGCTTCGCCGATCCCGAGCCACAAGATCAGCAGCGGCAGCAGCGAGATCTTCGGGATCGGGAACAGCGCCGAAACGAAGGGCACGCCCACCGCGCGCGAATAGGACCAGATGCCCATGGCGAAGCCCGCCGCCAGGCCCAGGAACGTGCCCAGCCCCCAGCCCCACACGATCCGATAGAGGCTTTCGCCGACATGGCGCCACAGCAAGCCGCTTTGCGCGAGATCCCAAAAGGCGAGCGCGATGGCTTCGGGCGACGGCAGGAAGATCGGCGAGACCCAGCGCAGGCGCGCCGACATCTCCCACAAGATCAGCACCGCGACGAAGGCGATCAAGGCCGCCCCGCGCTTGGGGATCAGCGCGAAGCCGCCGCCGCGAAACGCGATGGGTTTCTCAGACATCCGCGACCTCGCGGTCGGCGGCCGTCGCCTCGGCCTTGATCAGCGTCCACAGGCGGGCATTGAGTTCGGCCAGGTCGCGCGCGGCCGCGGGCTTGGCGCGCTCGGCCTGGGGCATATCGACCGAGACGATCTCCTTGATCCGCCCGGGGCGGCGCGAGAGCACGCAAATCCGGTCGGCCAAGCGCAGCGCTTCTTGCAGATTATGGGTCACGTAAACCGACGTCGTGCGCGCGGCGAGCCAGAGCTCGAGGAAATCCTCCATCAGCAAATCGCGCGTTTGCGCGTCCAGCGCCGATAGCGGCTCGTCCATCAGCAGCACGGCCGGCGACACGGCCAGCGCGCGCGCGATGCCCACGCGCTGGCGCATCCCGCCCGAAAGCTGCTTGGGAAACGCCGCGCGGAATTCGGCCAAGCCCGTGCGCGCGAGCGCGTCGTCGATGCGCGCCTGGCGGTCTTTCGCGTCGAGCGGATGGTGCTCGAGCGCCAAGGCGATATTCCCTTCGACCGTGCGCCAGGGCAGCAGGGCGAAGTCCTGGAAGATATAGGTCACGGGGTTGAGGCAACCCGCGGGGGCCGCGCCCGCGGCGAGCACGCGGCCTTCGCTGGGCGCCAGGATGCCGCCCATGATGCCGAGCAGCGT
>JAMNXK010000592.1 GCA_023653245.1 Tagaea sp. | reverse complement strand
GGCATGGTGCCCGCCCCGCTCGGCGGCGCCTTTCACGCCAAGCGCCTGACCCTGGCGGCCAGCCAAGTCGGCGCGGTCGCACCGGCCAGGCGCGCCACGCGCACCCATCGCCAGCGTCTGGAGCTGGCCTTGTCGCTGCTCGCCGATCCTGACTTGCGCCTGGATCTCGGCGCGCCGATCCCCTTCGCCGAACTGCCCGCGCGCTACGACGAAGCGCTGAATTCCCATCCCTCGCCCTTGCCCCTGATCGCCTACGATTGAGAGACGCGCATGTACAGCCTCACCGTCCAGGACCACATCATGATCGCCCATTCCTTCAAGGGCGAAATCTTCGGCCCCGCCCAGCGCGTGCACGGCGCCACGTTCGTGGTCGAGTGGGAACTGCGCCGCGCGCTGCTCGACCAGTACGGCCTGATCGCCGATATCGGCCTGATGAAGAAGACGCTGCGCGCCGCACTCGACGAGCTCGACTACCGCAATCTCGACGATCTCGACGCGCTCAAGCACGCCAACACCACGACCGAGTTCCTGTGCGGCTTGATCTTCGAATTGCTCAAGGCGCGCATCGCCAAGGGCGAGCTGCAAGCCGCCGATTTCGCCTCGATGAAGATCACCTTGCGCGAATCCCCCGTCGCCTGGGCCGCCTTCGAGGCCGCGCTTTCGTGAAATTGCGCCTGGTCATTCCGGGTTCGATCGACCAGGCCACCGGCGGCTATCGCTACGCCAAGCGCATCCTCGAAGCCTGGGGCGATTTCCCCGCGCCGATCGTCGACGGCGAGCCGGCGACGTGCCCGACGCGGCGCGCGCCCGGCGAAACCTTGTTGATCGACGGGCTGGCGCTGCCCGCCCTCTACGACCGCTTGCCGCTGCGCGATTGCGCGGCGCTCATCCATCATCCGCTGGGGCTGGAGAACGGGCGCGACGACGGGCTTCTAGCCCGCGAAACCGCCGCACTGACCAAGATCGCGCGCATCGTCGTCACCAGCCACGCGACGCGCCGCGATCTGCTCGGCATGGGCGTGCACGGCGCCAAGATCCGGGTGGTCGAACCCGGCACACGGAGCGCGCGCACGGCCCCGGCGCGGCGCGGGCTTCCCGAAATCCTGTGCGTGGCCACGCTCACCCCACGAAAAGATCATCCCACCTTGTTGCGCGCGCTGACTCGGTTGCGGGCCTTGCGCTGGCGCGCGGTGTTCGTGGGCCCGCTCGACCGCGATCCCACGCAGACCCGCAAGGTGCGCGCGCTGATCGGGTCGCTGCGCCTCGGGCGGCGCGTACGCCTGATGGGCGAGCGCAACGAAGACGGACTCGCGAAGGCCTATGCGCGCGCGCATGTCTTCGCCCTGCCCTCGCGCCACGAAGGCTACGGCATGGCGTTCGCCGAGGCGCTCGCCCATCGCCTGCCGGTCGCGGGCGTCGCCGCCGGGGCGGTGCCGTCGGTGGTGCCGCTTCACGCGGGCATCCTCGTCCGGCCGGGCGACGACCGCGCGCTCGCGCGCGCCTTGGTCCGGCTGATGCGCGGCCGAGCGCGCTATGCGGCGAACGCGGCGCGGCTGCGCTTTCCCGATTGGGCCGAACAGGCGCAACGATTGCGCACGGCCCTCGCATGAGCGGCTTCTCCGCCGACTGGCTCGCCTTGCGCGAAGCCGCCGACGCGTCCGCGCGCTCGGCGGAATTGGCGCGGGCTTTCGCGCGCGCATTGCCGCGCCGTGCGCGCATCGTCGATCTCGGGGCGGGCACGGGATCGATGGGGCGCTGGCTCGCGCCGTTCCTGCCCAAGGACTCGCGGCTGCTGGCGCTCGACGGCGACGCGGCTCTCCTCGCGCGCGCGCCGCGTCCGCGCTTGCGCCGGTCTCTCGGCGGCGCCTTCCCGCGCGCCGACGCCTATGTGTCGAGCGCGTTGATCGACCTCGTCTCGGCCGCGTGGTTGCGCGCGCTGCTGCGCCGGGCGCGCGGCAAGCCGCTGCTGATGTGCCTGGCGGTCGATGGGCGCCACGCGGCCGATCCGCCGCATCCGCTCGATGCGCGCGTGTTCGCCGCATTCGCAACCCATCAACGGCGCTGGAAAGGCTTGGGCCGCGCGCTGGGACCCGATGCGCCCAAGCATCTTCCCGCGGCGCTCGTCCGACGGTCGGATTGGGTCTTGGAGGACGGGCCGCTCGCGCGGGCCACGCTTGCGGGAATCCTATCGGCCGCGCGCGAGATCGATCCGTCGATCCCGCACGACTGGCCGACGAAACGCGCGCTCACCGTGGGGCATGCGGATGTTCTGATGCTTGGGCGTAGATATCGCCCGAGGGATCGCCGGGCGTGAGCGCTTCGAGGAAATCGCGCAAAGCGCGCGCGTCCATCCACGTCTCCGACACGAATTCCAGGCTTTCGCCGATCGACCGATTGAAGCGATAGCCCGCGAGGCGCTCGACGCAGGCCAGCGCCGTGTCCTTGCTCGCCCAGGCGTATTCGAAGGACAGCGCGGGCACGCGCGAATTCAGTCCCGCGAGGACTTCGGCTTCCGCGCCCTCGACGTCGATCTTCACGAAATCCGGCCGCCCATGGCGCGCGATCAACGCGTCGAGCGTGGTCATCGGCACCTCGACCGCGCGATTCCAGACCACGCGCTCGTAGCCCGGCGCTTGCGCCGCCGCCGCCACGAATTCGCCCGACGCGCTCGTCACCGTCGGATGGCGGTCGCTGACGCGCAAGGTCAGCGTCCCTTCGCGCGCGCCGATCGCCGCGCGTTCGAG
>JAMNXK010000591.1 GCA_023653245.1 Tagaea sp. | reverse complement strand
GGCTCGGTCCGCCTTCGCTTGGCGTGGACAAGCGAGCCGAATGGACGCAGCGACGGATCGTCCCATTGGGCCAGCGGTCCATACGCACGATCGGCTCACCCAACTCGATGGCGTCGATCCGGATCAACCCGACGCTACGCGGATCGCGCTGCGTTTCAGGTTGCGCATGCCCCGCGCTCGGCAGCACGCACCAAAGCGCCAGCGCCGCGCCGACACATCTCATCGCCATCGAACCATTCATCGTCATCTCCCCGTCCGGATGGGCAGCCGGGTGGTCAATCGCGCCGGGGTTTCGGACACAGCAACCAGTCGCGCGTTTCTTGCGGCATGTCGGCGGCGAGCCGGCACGCGCAATCGACGAACATGTTGAAGTGCCAGAACGACACGCCGCCACGCACTTCGTGCAAGCGATGCGTCCCGTCCGGGAATGTCGAGACGAACTCGTTTCCAGGCTTCTCGACCTCGATCATGAAGCCGTGTCTTTCGTCTTCATCGCTGTGTGTCGCGGGCTTGGCGCCGCGAAACCAGCCGTCGGACACAGGATGGGCCCGCCACGTGACTGTTGGCCCGAGAAGCCTGATCGTCAAACGCGGATCGCGGACCGCCAGCGGCTTGCCGTTGGGCGCAGCGAGATACCGGATCTGAAAGAACATCGTGATGTCGGCTGCGTCCGGCGGTATCCGCTCGACGCCGAACTCCACCCAACTCGGCCCTCCTTCGTCAGGGGTCGTCAATCGCGCCGCCCTGACGCAACGACGAGGTGTGCCGTCCGGCCAGCGATCGACACGAACGACTTCATTGCCGCGAGAGCCGGCCGAGATCGGAGTCAGTCCGGCAGTGCGTGGATCGCGCGGCGGATCGGGATCGAATGCGATGGCCGGAGCGGCCGCCAATGCCGACACCAGCGCCGCGCCGGCCAGTCCCCTAATCATCGAACCCTTCATCGTCATCTCCCCGTCCGGATGAGCAGCCGGGCGACGGAGCTCAACCTCTGCCCGAAAGGATGATAGTCAAATGACCGACAAAAACCACTTCCGGCTCCACCCCAACTTCCAAGCCCGACTCCGCGAAGTAATCGTCGCGGCTGAAGGTCCCGCAAAAACATCGATTCCTCGAAGTGGCGATAGCGGCATTTCGACGGGGCCGATGCAACTCGACCTCTCGAAACAACATGGTTTTCGAGCGGCGGTGATCGCGGCGGGCCAGCAAACAGGGTCGAGCGACCGAACGGAGGCCAGGCGACAAGAATCGGATCGACTGCTGCGATCGACCAACAAATCGGTGCCGGCGGCCCAGTATGACGCCGTCGATGCGCGTGCTAGGCAGCTTGTCGATGAGATTCTCTCGACGCCGGCGGGGCGCGAGGCGTTGCAAGCGGCGGAGCGCGAGCAACTTGCAAGGGTTGAGCGAACCGTCCAGCGCGTTTGCGGACAGGCGGGTGCGAACGCACGTGCCTTCTGCGGCTCGGCGCAAGGGCAGCTCGAACTTGCTGCTCATCTCCATCAGTACGGTCCGAAAACGGAGAAGCTCGAGGCGTTCTTACGCGGCGAGCAGATCACACTGGATGGTGGCACGGACGGCCGGAACAACCGCACGCGCATGGAGGGACCGCTCACGGTCGAGCAATTCCGCGAGCGGTTTCGCAATCAGACCCAATGGGCGCGCGAGTCGGCGTCTGGCAATGACGGACGCCATCGGAATCTGGATCGCTACTTCCGCCAGCAGAACATCGAAGACGGGTCGCGCGCGCGGATCAATCCGGGGCAGCGTTCGGAGGCAGCGCCGGACGAGCAAGCACCTTCGCAAACGCCGTCCCAAGTGCACGCATCGCTCGCACCCGAGCAAATGCGGGAACAATCGGCCAACATTGCGGCGGCATCGGGGCAGCCCTTGGTTCAGCGCACATCGTGGACGCCGGACCCGGCCAAGATCGGCGAGGCGATCGCGTCGGTGCATGCCGATGATCTGCCGGCGTGGACCCAGAATCTGCTCGGCCGCGACGTGCTGACCAATGACGCTAAGCCGGCGGTCATGGGCTTTCAGCGCGCGATCAACGCGGCGACCAAGCCGCCGCGGTTCGACTATCGCTGGGGCCTCGGCGGACGGCAGGGGCGCATCGAGGTCGATGGCGATCTCGGGCCGCAGACGCGCGCGGGCTTCGGCCGGGCGATCGAGAAGCAAGGCGAGGACGGGTTCAAGAAGCTCTACGCCCTCGACCAGTTCGGCCGTTACGTGACGAACGTCGATCGCGGCCGGGCGAAGCTCGACGATCTCGAAGACACGATCGGCGGCACGCTGGGCCAAGCGATTCCCGACGCGCCCGAGCGCGCCCAGGAAACGCTCAACATGCTCGCCGAAGATCGCGAGGAACCCGGGTCGCCGTTGAAGATCGACGGCTGGGTCGGACCCAAGACCACCGAAGCCTTCGGCACGCTGCTGCGCAAGACCAGCCCCAACGCGCTGACCGCGCGCTTCGCCGGCAACGACTTCTGGGAGGACGAAGACCTCGCGTGATGCGCGCGCGCGCATCCCGCATCCCCATCCCCTCATCCGACACCACAGGAGAAGACCATGGCCGACAAAGAACTTCACCCGCTCTACGACCCGCTGCTCCCCGAGATCCTCGCCGAAGCCGAAGGCGGCAAGGTGGGGCTCGTCGTCGCCCTCGACAACGCCAATAGCGGCTTGTCGGTCGGGCGCTATCAGATGGATCTGTCGCAACGGCGCGATCTCGCCGCCGAGCTGGC
>JAMNXK010000590.1 GCA_023653245.1 Tagaea sp. | reverse complement strand
TGTCGCCGCCCGCGCGCGCGCGCGTCGAGACGGCCGAGGTGCTGGTCGGCGGCGAACGGCATCTCGCCTTCGTGCCGCCCTCGCCCGCCGAGCGGATGGTATGGGCCAAGCCCTTCCACGAATCCTTCGCGAAGATCGAAAAGCTGCGCGGGCGGCGCGTGAGCGTGCTGGCGAGCGGCGAGCCCTTATGGTTCGGCGTCGGCGCCAGGCTCGCCAAGCTGTTCGGTCCCGCCGAGATCGAGATCCACCCGCATGTCGGCGCGTTCTCGCTGGCGGCCGCGCGCCTCGCCTGGCCGTTGGAGCGCTGCGCCTTCGTGTCGGTCCACGGCCGCGATCTCGACACGCTCGCCCGGCATCTCCATCCGCGCGCCAAGTTGCTGATCTTGTCGGCGGACGCGCGTTCGCCCGCCGCGATCGCCGCCTATCTGGGCGCGCGCGGCTTCGGCGACAGCGCGCTGTCGGTGTTCGAGCGCATGGGCGGGAACAAGGAGAAACGCCTCGACGGCATCGCCAAGGATTGGCGTCACCCGCCCGGCGACGATTTGAACCTGGTCGCGGCGACGTGCGTGGCGGATGCGGGCGCGCGCTGGCTGCCGAGCGCCGGCGGCCTGCCCGACGAAGCGTTCGAGCACGACGGCCAGCTCACCAAGCGCGAGGCGCGCGCGCTGACATTGGCCCATCTCGCGCCGTTCCCCGGCGCGCTGCTGTGGGACGTCGGCGCGGGCAACGGCTCGGTCGGCATCGAATGGATGCGCGCGGCCCCGCGCGCGCGCGCGATCGCCATCGAGCGCGACGCGGCGCGTGCGGCGCGCATCGCGCTCAACGCCCGCGCGCTCGGCGTGCCCGAGATCGAATTCGTGACGGGCGAGGCGCCGGCGGCACTCGCGAGCCTGCCCGCCCCCGACGCGGTGTTCGTCGGCGGCGGGCTGTCGAACCCGGCGCTGGTCGAGGCGTGCTGGGCCGCGTTGGCGCCGGGCGGCGTGTTCGCGGCCAACGCCGTCACGCTCGAAGGCGAAGCGGCGCTCGCCGAACTGCACAGACGCTGGGGCGGGGAAACGTCGCGCCTGGCCGCGAGCCGTGCGGAAAAAGTCGGGCCCTATCGCGGCTGGCGGCCGTCGATGCAAGTCACGCTGTTCCGCGCGATGAAGCCCAAGGGCGCGACATGAGCGGCACGTTGTTCGGCATCGGCGTCGGGCCCGGCGATCCCGATCTACTGACCGTCAAAGCGGTCAAGACGATCGCGGCGTGCGCCGTGCTCGCCTATCCGGCGCCCGAGACGGGCGAGTCGCTGGCGCGGCGCATCGCGGCGCCCCACGTGCCGGCGGGGAAGATCGAACTTCCGATCCGCTTGCCGATCGAGATCGACCGCCATCCCGCGCAAGACGCCTACGATGCGGGCGCCGAAGCCGTGGCGCGCGAACTTGCCGCCGGCCACGACGTGGCGCTGCTGTGCTTGGGCGATCCGTTGTTCTACGGCTCGTTCATGTATCTGCACGCGCGCTTGGCCGAGCGCCATCGCGTGCTCGTCGTGCCGGGCGTGACGTCGTTCGCGGCGTCGGCGGCTTTGGCGGGATACGCGGTGGCGGCGCGCGACGATTCGCTGGCGGTGGTGCCCGCGACGCTGCCCGACGCCGAAATCGTTCGGCGGATCGCCGCGCACCAGTCCCTCGTGTTCCTCAAGCTCGGCCGGCATTTTGCGCGGTTGAAGGCGCTGCTGGCACGCGAAGATCTGATCGGCCAAGCGCTTTATGTCGAGCGCGCGGGCCAAGCGGGCGAGCGGCGCCTACCGTTGCGCGACGCGTCGTTCGACGCCGCACCTTACTTCTCCCTCGTGCTCGTCCATCGCCGGGGGCAAGCATGGCGCTAGCCTTCGTCTGTCTTACCCAGCGCGGCGCGGATTTGGCGCGGCGCCTGGGCGGCGAAGTCCACGGACTCGCGGCACGCGTGACCGATGCGGACGTGGCCTTCGACGACACGCCCGCGCATTTTCGCGCGCTGTTCGCCGCAGGCCGCGCGATCGTGGGCGTGTGCGCCGCCGGCATCGCGATCCGCGCGCTCGCCCCGCTGCTCGCCGGCAAACGCGACGAGCCGCCGGTGCTCGCGGTGTCGCCCGACGGCGCGTCGGTCGTGCCGCTGCTGGGCGGGCATCGCGGGGCGAACGCGCTGGCGCGCGAACTCGCCGCCAAGCTCGGCGGCAGGGCCGCGATCACCACCGCCGGCGACGCGACCTTCGGCGTGTCGCTCGACGAACCGCCGCCGGGCTGGCGCATCGCCGACGAAGACGCGATCAAACCGGTCGCCGCGCATCTCCTCGCCGGGGGCAGCGTGCGCATCGAGGGCGACGCGCCTTGGCTCGCGGGCTTGCCGCAAGACCCGGCCGCGCCGACGACGATCCACGTCACCGAGAAGTCGGACGCGGCGGGCCTCGTCTATCACCCGCCGGTGCTGGCGCTGGGCGTGGGGGCGGAGCGCGGCGTGGCGATCGACGACGTCGAGACGCTGGCGCGCGCGACATTGAACGAAGCGGGGCTCGATCCGCGCGCGGTCGCGTGCGTCGTGTCGCTCGATCTCAAATCCGACGAGACCGCGATCCTGGCGCTCGCCGAATCCTTCGGCGCGCCCGCGCGGTTTTTCGACGCTGCGACGCTGGCGGCCGAAACGCGCGTCGTCAACCGCTCGGAGATCGTGCGCGCCGAAGTCGGCACGCCCTCGGTCGCCGAAGCCGCCGCGCTGACGGCCGCCGGGCCCG
>JAMNXK010000589.1 GCA_023653245.1 Tagaea sp. | reverse complement strand
TTCGGCCTACGCCAAGCCCGCGATCGGCATGAGCATGTTCGGCGTCACCACGCCGTGCGTGCAGGAGCTCCAGCGCTTGCTCAGTCCGCGCTACGACTGCCTGGTCTTCCACGCCACGGGCACCGGCGGGCAGTCGATGGAGAAGCTCGCCGATTCCGGCCTGCTTGAAGGCGTCATCGACGCCACGACCACCGAAGTGTGCGATCTGCTGATGGGCGGCGTGTTTCCGTGCACCGAGGACCGCTTCGGCGCATTCGCGCGCACGCGCATTCCCTATGTCGGGTCGTGCGGCGCGCTCGACATGGTGAATTTCGGGCCGATGGACACGGTGCCGTCGAAATATCGCGGGCGGAATCTCTACGTCCACAATCCGCAAGTCACCCTCATGCGCACCACGCCCGAGGAAAACGCGCGCATGGGCCAATGGATCGCCGAGAGACTGAACAAGTGCGACGGACCGGTGCGCTTCTTCATCCCCGAAGGCGGGGTGTCGCTCATCGACGTGCCCGGCAAGCCGTTCCACGATCCCGCCGCTGACAAGGCGCTGTTCGACGCGCTGGCGCGCACGTTCAAGCGCACCGAAAACCGCCAGCTGCTGCGCCTGCCCTACGCCATCAACGATCCGGCCTTCGCCAAAGCGCTGGCCGACGCCTATCTCCAGCTCGTCCGCGCGCCGTCCGGCGCCGCGGCGCGGGCTTAGACAACGAGGAGGAAACCATGTCCGGGTTCGGAAGCTTCGTCATGTTCGTGATCGTCGCCGCAGGTGCGATCGCGATCGTCGTCTGGCTGCTGTCGTGGCTCTATCGTCGCTCGACGAAGGAGGTGTCGTTCGTGCGCACCGGCTTCGGCGGGCAGAAGGTGGTGGCCAATGGCGGCGCGCTCGTGCTGCCGATCCTGCACGAGACGATCCCGGTGGGGATGGGAACGACGCGGCTGGAGGTCCGGCGCGCGCGCGACTCGGCCCTCATCACCCGCGACCGGATGCGCGTGGACGTGACGGCCGAGTTCTACGTGCACGTCGCCCCGACCGACGAAGCCATCGCCAAGGCGGCGCAGACGCTCGGGCACCGCACCATGCAGCCCGAATCCTTGCGCGAACTCATCGAAGGCAAGTTCGTCGACGCGCTGCGCACCGCGGCCGCCGAGATGACGATGGAGGAGATGCACGAGAAGCGCGGCGAATACGTCAAGCGCGTGCGCGCCTCGGTGAAGGAGGATCTGGTCCTCAACGGCCTCGAACTCGAAACCGTGTCGCTGACCAATCTCGACCAGACCTCGATGGAGTTCTTCAACCCTTCCAACGCCTTCGACGCCGAGGGTATGACGCGCCTGACCGAGCAGATCGAGCGGCGCAAGAAGATCCGCAACGACATCGAGCTCGATACGCTCGTCCAGATCCGCAACAAGAATCTGGAGGCCGAGAAACTCACCCTCGAGATCGACCGGGAGAGCGAGTACGCCAAGCTCTCGCAAGAGCGCGAACTCGAGATCCGCCGCGCCGAACAGCGCTCGGACCTCGCGCGCGAACGCGCCGAGCAGGAGCGCTCGGCCGAGCAGGCGCAGATCGCGGCGCGCGAACAGATCGACCGCGCGCGCATCGCCACCGAGCGCGTGCTCGACGAGGAGCGCATCGCGCGCGAACGCGCGATCCAGGAGCTCGAAATCTCCCGCCGCCGGGCGCTGGAATTGGCCGAGCAGCAGCGCGCCATCGCGGTCGCCCAAGCGAGCCAGGCGCAATCCGTCGCCCAGGCCGACGCCGACAAGGCGCGCGCCGAAGCGGTCGCCGCCGAGGAGCGCGTCTTCTCCGCCCGCGAGGTCGAGCAGGCCGAGCGGCGCAAGGCGATCGAACTCATCGGCGCGCGCCAGGAAGCCGAGCGCGAAGGCATCCGCCTTCGCCTGTCGGCCGAAGCCGAGAAGAGCGCCGCCGCCGACCGTGCCGACGCCGCCCGCCTGGCGGCCGAAGGCGAAGCGGACGCCGAGAAGATCAAGTCCGGCGCGTGGCGCCTGCGCCACGAGGTCGAGGCCGAAGGGGTGCGCGGCATGAACGAAGCGCAGAACGTGCTGACCGACGCGGCACGCGCCTCGGCCGCGCGCATGCGCCTGATCGACAAGCTCGAATCCATCGTGCGCGAAAGCGCGAAACCGATGGAGAAGATCGAATCGATCCGTATCCTGCACGTCGACGGGCTGGGCGGCGGCACCACGCCGGCGGCGACCGATGGGGCCGGCGGCGGCAATCTGCCCGAATCGATCGTCAACTCGGCCTTGCGCTATCGCGCGCAAGCGCCGTTGATCGACTCGCTGCTGCGCGAGCTCGGGATTCCCGGCGCCGCGTCGGGCAATGTCGATCCGCCGCTGCCGCCGAAGGCCTGATCCATGCCCCGGGTCTACGTCTCCAGCGTGATCGACGCGCCCGCCGAGCGGGTCTGGCGGGAGGTCCGCGACTTCAACGGCCTGCCCAAATGGGTGCCGGCGGTCGCCGAGAGCCGGATCGAAGGAAACGCGCCGCCCGACCAAGTGGGCTGCGTGCGCGCCTTCACCCTGAAAGACGGCGGCGCGCTGCGCGAGAAGCTGCTGGCGCTGTCGGATTACGACTATTCGGTGTCGTACTCGATCCTGGAATCGCCGCTGGGCGTGACGAACTACGTCGCCACGCTGAAGCTCGCCCCCGTCACCGACGGCGAGCGCTGCTTCGCCGAGTGGATCGCCGAGTTCGAGTGCGAGCCCGCGCGCGCCGAAGAGCTGGTCGAGA
>JAMNXK010000052.1 GCA_023653245.1 Tagaea sp. | reverse complement strand
CGCGCGCGCTTCGCCGTTGGGCTGGGTGTAGACGACGAACCAGTCGCTCACGCCGGCCTCCGCTTGCCCAGCCGCAGCAGCGCCGGCACGAGCACGTCGTCCGCCGAAAGCCCCAGTCTTGCGGTGGCCGCCAGTGCCGCGTCGCGCGCGGCCGGCGGATCGCGCATATCGCAGATCGCGATCGCTTCGAGGGGCGGATCGCCGCCGTCGAGCGATCCGGCCAGCGCGAAACCCAGGAACGCCTCGCCCGCGCGCGCCGGCTCGACGATGCGCACGATGTCCACGCCCGCGTCGCGCGCCGAGAGCAGCGCCGCCTCCGCCAATTCCGAGGCGCCCATCAGCGCCACGCGCGTCCGGCCGCGGCCGCGCAACGCCTCGAACAGCGCGCCGTATTGGCGGCGCGAATCGCGGAACAGATCGAACGACAGGCGCAGATACTCCGCCGTCAGGCGGCTTTTCTCCGCGAAGCCCGAGGGCGTCAGGTAATAGGCGTAGCGGTTCAAAGGGGCGTTCGCGATCTTGATCAACCCTTTGCGCACGCAGCGCTTGAGCACCGCATTCGCCAGGCCAAGCGCGATCCCGAGCTCGTTGGACATGCCGCGCTGGGTGACCTTGGCGTCGCTCTCGACGACCGACAGCACGCCCAGCACCAGCGCGGTATCGTCGCGATCGGCCTTTGTGGCGGGGATATCGGTCATCGGACCCGAAAAGAGTTGCCAGGATAAGCTTGCGTGTTCTAGCTTGTTCATGTGGTGAACGTCAAGTCCGGACGGCCGTATTTTCCCCCTGTCCAGCCAATGGGATAAGGGGTTTCACGCGGGGGATTTCGAGGGAATGTGCGGCATCGCCGGACGGCTCGATCGCAATGCAGGTCTGGGCGAAGCGGACCTCGTGGCGCGGGTGCGCGCGATGACGACGGCCATCGCCCATCGCGGGCCCGACGGCGACGGCGTCTGGACCGACGCGACCGCCGGGATCGGGCTGGGCCATCGCCGGCTCGCCATCATCGACGTGTCGCCCTTGGGCGCCCAGCCGATGGCGTCCGCCGACGGGCGCTATGTCGCCACCTATAACGGCGAGATCTACAACTTCGCCGAATTGCGCGCCGAACTCGCAGCGGCGGGCGTGGCGTTCCGCGGCCACTCCGACACCGAAGTCGTTCTCGAAGGCTTTTCGCGCTGGGGCATCGACGCGACGATCCGGCGCTGCCAAGGCATGTTCGCCTGGGCCATTTGGGATCGCAAGACGCGCACGCTGCGCCTGATCCGCGATCGGCTGGGGGTCAAGCCGCTCTACTACGCGCATGACGGATCGCGGCTGATCTTCGCCTCCGAACTCAAGGCGCTGCGCGTTCTCGAAGACTGGAAGCCGACGCTCGATCGCGAAGCGCTCGCGGCGTACGCGCGGCTCGGCTATGTCCCTGCCCCGCGCACCATCTATCGCGAGGCGCGCAAGCTGCCGGCGGGCCATATCCTGGAATGGGCCGAGGGTGCCGCGCCGCGCTTGCACGCCTATTGGAGCGCGCGCGACGCCGCGATCGCGGGCCGCGAAAAATGGTCCGAGCCGCGCGACGAGACCGAAACGCTCGCGCGGCTCGAAGCCTTGCTCGAGGATTGCGTGGCCAAGCGTCTGGTCTCCGACGTGCCGCTCGGCGCGTTCCTGTCGGGCGGCATCGACTCGTCGCTGGTCGCGGCGTTGATGCGCAAGCGCGGCCCCGCCAAAACCTTCACCATCGGCTTCGACGAGAAGGGCTACGACGAAGCCGCGCACGCCAAAGCGATCGCCGCCCATCTGGGCACCGAGCACACCGAGCTTTACGTCTCGCCCGCGCACGCGCTCGCCGTCGTCCCCAAGCTCGCGGACATGTACGACGAGCCCTTCGCCGATTCCTCGCAAATCCCGACCTTCCTGGTGTCGGAGATGACGCGCAAACACGTGACCGTTGCGCTGTCGGGCGATGGCGGGGACGAGCTGTTCGCCGGCTACAACCGCTATGTCTGGGCCGAGCGTTTGTGGGGCACGCTGTCGCGCGTGCCGCGCCCGTTGCGCGGCCTGGCTGCGACGCTCGCGGCGAACGCGCCCGCGGGCCTGGCCGACGCGGTGGTGCGGTTGCTGCCCGAACGCCATCGGCCCGCGCGGCCGCACGAGAAGCTCGCCAAGCTCGCCGAGATCCTGCGCCTGGACGGGATCGACGCGGTCTATCGCCGCCTAGTCAGCCAATGGCCCGATGCGGGCGTCATCGTGCCGGGTGCCGCCGAGCCGGACGGCCCGTTGTTCGACACAAGCCTCGCCGCCGATTTCCCCGAACCGGTCGCGCGCATGCAGGCGATCGACGCGCTGACCTATCTGCCCGACGACATTCTGGCCAAGGTCGATCGCGCGACCATGGCCGTGGGTCTGGAAGGCCGCGAGCCGCTGCTCGACCACCGGCTTTTCGAATTCGCGTGGTCGCTGCCGCCCGCGTTCAAGCTGCGCGGCGGCCAGGGCAAGTGGCCTTTGCGCCGGATCCTGGCGCGCCACGTGCCGCGCGAATTGTTCGAGCGGCCGAAAATGGGCTTCGGCGTGCCGATCGATTCGTGGCTGCGCGGCAAGTTGCGCGACTGGGCCGAGGATCTGCTGGACGAGAAATCGCTCGCCGCCGATGGATTGCTGAATCCGGCGCCGATCCGCGCCGCTTGGGCGCAGCATCTGTCCGGCGCGCGGGAAAACCACTATCCGCTGTGGACGATCCTGATGTTCCAGGCTTGGCGCCGGCGCTGGGCCTAACGGCTTTCGAGCCAAAGACTGGATACCGGCGCATCGGCCGGGCGCGGCAGCGCGTCGATCCCGCGCGCGGCGACCGCTTCGCCGAGCCGCGAATCGACCCAAGCCGACGACCAGATCGGCGCGTAAGCGCGGCTCGCCAGCAGTGCGGCGACGGCGTTCTGCTCGTTATAGCCGCGCCACGCCCAGTCTTGCGGATAGGCGCGCGGCAAGAACACGTCGTGGAAATGCAGGACCACGCCCGGCGCCAGACGCGGCAGGATATCGGCGAACAGAACGTCGAGATCCGTGCCCGGCATCAGAATATGCGAGGAATCGACGAACAGCACGTCGCCCGCGCCGAGCTCGCCGAAGGGATAGGCGCTTTCCTCCAGCCGCCGCCGCGTCCAGCGCACGGCGAGGCCGTCGAGTGTCGCGCGCGGTGCCGGATCGATGCAGTCGAGCCGTGTGGGCAGGCCGCCATCGGCGATCGCGCGCGCCATGAAACGCGTCGAATGCCCCGAGCCGATCTCGACGACGCGCGACGGCTTGGCGTCGCGCAAATAGGCGTAGGCGAAGGCGGCGTCGAGATATGGAAACCAGCTTTGCGCCCAGCGCGGCGCCGGCGGCTTTTCGGCGCCGAAGCCGCACAAGACCGGCAGATACCGCGCGATCGCGTCGAGGCCCGATTCGAATCGCGGCGTCGCGGCGGCGAAGATCGGTTCGAGCGCCGGATAGGATGACGGCGGTTCGACCTGGGCGGCGTGGCGATACGGCGCGAAAAAGCCGCGCTTGACGCCCAGCGCGCTCAGCAACGCGAAGACGCGTCCGCGCCAAGCGCCCATCAGAGCTCGACCGTCATGCCTTCTTTGGCCACGAACGTGCCCGGACGCATGGCGGCCGCTTCGGCGGCGATCTTGTCCATGAACGCATCGTCGTGATCGGGATCGTGGTGATAGATCGCCAGGCGTTTGGCGCCGGCCTTCTCGACCAGGCGCACGCCTTCCTGCCAGGTCGAATGTCCCCAGCCGACATGGGCCGGATATTCGGCGTCGGTATAGGTGCAGTCGTAGATCACCAGATCGGCCCCGGCGATCAGCTCGAGGATATTGGCGTCGGGCCGGCCGGGCACGTGCTCGGTATCGGTCACGTAGCACAGCGACTTGCCGCCGGTTTCCACGCGATAGCCGGTGGCGCGGTTGGGATGGTTGAGCGGGGCCGTGCGCACCGTCACCCCGCCGCCCAGCGGATGGGTCTGGCCCGCGCGGAAATCCGAGAATTCGAGATCGGCCGCGAAAATCCCGATCGGGATCGGAAACAACGGCGCCGACATCATCTCGGACAAAACCTGCTTCAAGTTCATCTCGGGCGCGAGATGGCCCGCGCGCAGGCGGAAGCGGTTGCGCTTGTCGTAGAGCGGCGAGAAGAACGGAATGCCCTGAATGTGGTCGAAATGGGTGTGGGTGAAGAACCAGTCGGCGTCGAGCGCCTTGCCCTGCTTGGCCAGCGCCGCCCCGAAGGGTTTGAGGCCGGTGCCCGCATCGAAGATCAGCAGCTTTTCGGCCGCGCGCACTTCCAAACACGCGGTGTTGCCGCCGTATCCGGCGGTCGCAAGACCGGGACACGCGATCGAACCGCGCACACCCCAAAACGTCACCGACAATCGATTGGCCGTCACCGCGCGCGCGCTCCTGAGCGAGTTGCCGATAGAACATACCCGTTTCGCGTGGTGATCAACAACCGGGCTCGCGCGGGCTCGCGCTCGATCTTGCGCCGCAACCGGTAGATATGAGTTTCGAGGGTCCGCGTGGTCAGGCCGGGCCGATAGCCCCATATCGCGCGCAGCAGCGCCTCGCGCGAAACCGCCTTGCCGTCTGCCTTCAACAGCGTATCGACCAGGGCGACCTCGAGTTCGGTGAGGCGGATCTCGCGGCCGGTCTTGCGCTCGACCAAAAGACGCAGCGCCAAGGACAGATCGTAAGGCCCGAACCGCTCGGCGGCGGCGGGCCGGGCGAGGCCGCGCATCAGCCCGGCCAGATCGTCGAGCCGGACGGGTTTGGCCAAGGCCGCGGCGACGCCGGAGGGCGGCTTGCGGCCCGCGAAGCCCAACAAACAGACGGGCGCGCCCAGCTTGGCGACCAAAGCGCCGAGCGCGCGGCCGGGCAACGCGTCGCGATCGAGAATGGCCGCATCGAACCCGAGGCCTTCGGCCAAGGCCAGGGCCGCGTCGGCGGCTTGCGTGGTCTCGACGCGGAATCCGTGCGCGCGCAGCCCCTCGCCCAACACGCGCGCGGAAGGTTCGAGGGCGAGCAGTAAAAGTCGCGGCGCGGTCATGGGGCGAGTCTATCGCCCGCCGGGCCGCCAAAGCAAAGGGCGCCAAAAGAAAAGGGCCGCCGGAGTCGCCCCCGGCGGCCCTCGATCGGATCGCGCCGATCAGAACGCCTTGGTGACCGACAGGACGAACGTGCCCTTGGTCAGCTTGCGGTTCTCTTCGGTGATCGTCTGGGCGGTGCGGGTGATGTCGTTGCCCAGCTGCGCGCCGCGCTTCACGTTGGTGTCCGAGTAGACGCCCGAAACCAGGAAGCCAAACACGTCGCGCGACAGGCCGACATTCCAGGTCGTGTAGTCGGGGAACCCGAAATTGGCGTTGCGCTCGATCGTCTGGCGGCCGACGCGGCCCATCGCGGTCAGCTCGAAGAAGGGCAGCGGCACGTCCGCCCCGCCTTCGACATAGACGCCCTTGCCGGCCGCGGCCGAGAAATGGGCGGTGTAGAACACGCTACCGAGCAGCTTCACCAAGCCGAAATCGTACGAAGCCTTGGCGTAGACCTCGTTCCAGGACGGGTTGCCCACGCCCTGCGGCGTCGGGTTCTTTTCGACCGTGTTGGTCGGGTACAGATAGGTGATGCCGCCGAAATCGAGGACGAACTTGTCGATCGGCTCGATTCGCACGCCGCCGAAGAAATCGACTTCCAGGCGCTGGCGCAGCGACCCGAACGACCCGTCGGGGAATTGCACGTTGGACATGAATGCCCCGAGATAGGGCGTCACCATGCCGACATTGTAGGTGTATTCGAGGTTGCCTTGGACGGCCGGGCCGCGCTCGGTCTGCGAAATTCCGCGGAACAGATAGTTCGACGTGACGGTGACCGACGGCGCGAAGGTGCCGACCGACGTCTCGATCTGCGCGGTGGCCGCGCCGGGAGCGCTCAAAATCGCGGCAATTGCCCCAAAAATAACCAGTAAGCCCTTGCGAATCATAGGTTTTTCCTCCTCGACCTGAGTGTCCGCTCAGCTAATGCAAAACGTAAGCGAGTCGCAACACCAGAATCCGATTCGCGGCCCTGCGCCTGACTTTGTTACAAAAATCCGGCCGCATTGTTGCAACGCGGCAACGCTTATCGAGAAGGTCGGCCCAATATTGGATACTGAGGGTCGCTAAATCCCGGCGTCGCGGGATGGCCGGGCGGCACCAAGGCGCTCAGCTCGGCTTCCTCGTCGCGGGCCAAGGGCCGCGCGGCCCCCGACACATACGACTCCCATTGCGCGAGCGTGCGCGGCCCCGCCAAGACCGACGCGACCAACGGATTGGCGAGCACCCAGCCAAGCGCCAGGGTCCCGGCGTCGGTGCCGCGCGCGCGGGCGATATCGGCGAGGCTCTTGGCCAGCGCCAGCGCTTCGGGCCGGAACGAGGTTTGGTGGATGCGTTTGTCGCCGCGGCCCGCGCGCGATTCGGGATCGAGATTGCCGCCCGGCAGATACTTCGCCGTGAGCACGCCGCGCGCCAGCGGGCTGTAGGGCACGGCGCCGAGGCCGAGCTCCGCACTCGCGGGGAGAATTTCTGTTTCGGCTTGGCGGTCGTAGAGATTGTACCAAGGCTGGCACGCGATCGGCTGCGGCACGCCCATCGCCTTGCACAAGGCGACGAAGCTCGCCATGCGCCAGGCGCGGAAATTCGACAGGCCGATATAGCGGATCTTGCCCGCGCGGATGAGATCGCCCAGGGCCGCGATCGTCTCCTCCATCGGCGTCGCCGCGTCGTCGCGATGCAGATAGTAGAGATCGATATGCTCGGTGCCGAGACGCTTGAGGCTCGCCTCGCAGCCCGCGATCAACCAGCGCCGCGACGTGCCGCGCGCGTTCGGATCGTCGCCCGGGGCGGGGTTGGCGATCTTGGTCGCCAGCACCCAGCGCGCGCGCTCTTTGGCGATCAGCCTGCCGACGATCCGTTCGGACTCGCCGCCCGCATAGGCGTCGGCGGTGTCGAGGAAATTGACGCCCGATTCGCGCGCCGCGGCGACGATGCGCGCGGCCTCGGCTTCGTCGGTGCGGTCGCCGAACATCATCGTGCCCAGGCACAGCGGCGAAACTTTGAGCCCGGAACGCCCGAGCGCGCGATAGTCGGCCAAATCTCCACCCTCCCGCATGACGTTCGGGCGACGCTACGCCATCGGCACGTCGAAATCGATCACCACGATCAACCGTTCGACCCTGCCGTCGGCCTCGCCCAAGGGCAGGATCAGCGCCTGATAGCGCAGCATGCGCGGACCTTTGGCGATGTCGCGCCGGCCGAGCACGGGCGCGCGTCGGCGCAAGGTCTCGACATAGGTGGCCGCGGCGCGCGCGCGCACTTCCGGGTTCGGATTGTCGTCGAGCCAAGTCCCGGTCAGGTCGTTGCCGAAATGCGCGACGTGCCGGTCGCCGCACAGCGCGTAACGGAAGCGCGGCGCCGGAATGTCGCCGACGACGTCGATCAGCGTGAGCCGTCCCAACGCCCAGGGAATCGCCACGGGATCGAGGTCGCGAGCCTGCGGGAACGCGCGCCCGCCCGCCAAAGCGCGCCAATGGGCGAGCATGCGCGCCAGAATCGGGCTGTCGATGGCCGTCCCTTCGTCCGGTTCGGAGAAGGGCGTTTCGTCGGTCACGCGGCGGGTACCTCTCCGGCGTCCGGTCTACGGACCCGGGAAGTCGAAATCAAGCGCGACCGCGAGCCGCGTCACGCGGCCGCCTTCGCCGAAGGGCAGCAGCACGGCTTCGTAGCGCCGATGGCGTCCGTCGAGCAGCAGATCGCGTTTGCGCGCGATCGGCGCGCGCGTGGCCACCGCCTCGCGATACGAGGCGAGAATCAGCGCCTTGGTCTCCGGCTCGGGGAATTCGTCGAGCGACTTGCCAGTCATGTCGAAGCCGTAGCGATCGACCTGCCAGCCGCCGTCCACGACGTAATGGAAGCAGCAATGCGGCGACTCGCCCGCGACATCGACGAGGGAAATGGCGCCCAGCGCCCAGGCGACCGCCACCGGATCGAGGGCGCGCGGGCTCGGCAAATCGCCGGATTCGCCGACGAGCGTCAGCCAATGCGCATGCAACCGACGCAACATGGGGCTGGAAAGCGCAATCTTCGCGGGTACCATAGAGACGAGTTGTGCCTTTCGTGTCGATTCGCGTTCTTAACATTAGAACGCCGCCCGATCCAGTACCGCGAGGGATTTCGACCATACACCAGTAGGACGCGTGATGGACGGACGGCATGACGGAACGAACCCGCGACGGATCGAACGATTCCGTCCCGCATCGGAACGGAATCGTTCCGCCGGCCCGGAGATTTCGCGAACGCGGCGAAGGCGGCTATGATTCGCCGCCGACGGGGATTCCGATTCGCATGACCGATTCGACGACGACCGCCTTGAGCTGGCGCGACGCTTTCGCGCTTTACACCCGTCCGCGTTTGCTCGCGATGCTGTTCCTCGGCTTCTCCGCCGGGCTGCCGTTGCCGCTGACCGGCTTCACCTTGCGCCAATGGTTCAGCGAAGCCGATCTGCAGCTTTCGGTGATCGGCTTCACCGCATGGATCGGCCTGTCCTACGCCTTCAAGTTCCTGTGGGCGCCGATCATCGATCGCGTCTCCGTGCCGATTCTCGGCAAGCGCCTCGGTCATCGCCGCGGCTGGATGCTGCCCATCCAGATCGGCTTGATGCTCGCCATCGCCGCACTGGCGCTGACCGATCCGCGCGTGAACGCATTGCACGTGGCGATGGTCGCCGTGGTCGTCGCCTTCTTTTCCGCGAGCCAAGACATCGTGATCGACGCCTATCGCATCGAATCGCTGCGCGACGAGGAGCAAGGTGCGGGCATCGCCGCCTATGTCTGGGGTTATCGGATCGCGGTGCTGGCCGCGACGTCCGGCGCCTTGCTGCTCGTGCGGGAGTTCGACACCGGCTGGGCGGGCGTCTATGTCGCCATGGCCTTGTTGATGACGGTCGGAATCGCGACCTGCTTGATCGTCCGCGAGCCCGCCACGCAACCCGGCGCGCGGCTGCGCGCGGAGAGTGCCGCCGAATGGTTCACGACTGCGGTCGCGCGGCCCTTCGCCGATTTCGCCAAACGCGACGGCTGGATCTTGATCCTGGCTTTCGTGGCGCTGTTCAAGCTCGGCGAAGCCTTGGCCGGGATCATGACCAATCCGCTCTATCGCCAGATGGGCTATTCGCGCGAGCAGGTCGCGGCGATCGCGTCGGGCTTCGG
>JAMNXK010000588.1 GCA_023653245.1 Tagaea sp. | reverse complement strand
TTTCGCCGCAATGCGGCTTCGCGTCGGGCATCGGCGGCAACATGCTCACGATGGACGAGCAATGGCGCAAGCTGGACGTCCTCGCGGAAACCGCGCGGCGCGTGTGGGGCTGACGCGACGGCGCGCGATCACTCCGCCGCGCGGGCCCGCCGGCGCGCGACGTAAGGGGCGAGGCAGTCGTCGCCGAGCGGTTCGAGCGGCGTGAAGTCCCGATTGGCGATCCATGTCGGGCGCTTGAAGCGGCGGATCGCGTTGTCGCAGCGGTTCAGCGACAGATAGACGATCCAGCGCGACCACGGCGTCAGGTTCGAGCCCGAGGCGTGCACGAGGCACGAATGGAACAGCAGCACGCCGCCCGCCTTGCCCTTGGGGGCAACGATGCCGCCGCGCGCGACGAGCTTGCCGATCGTGTCGTTGTCGATGGTCCACAGCGGATAGGACGTGGTGGTCGTGTCCCAGCTCGACTCGATCGCCCCGCTTTTGTGGCTGCCGGGGATGAACATCAAAGGGCCGTTGAACTCGTTGGCCTCGGCCAGGAACAGCGCGACGTTGAAGGCCTTGGCCTCGGGCATGTCGTCGTCGGCCTTCCAGGTCGCGTAATCCTGGTGCCATTGCCACACCGCGCCGTCGAAGGCGGCCTTGGCGTTGACCTTGAACTGGTGGTGATAGAGCCGGTCGCTGCCCAGGATCTGCATGCCCGGTTCGAGCAGGCGCGGGTGCCGCGCGAGCGCGCCGTAGACCTCGTTCCACGTCTGCAGATGGAACGCCGAGCGCGGCGCGTCGGTGCCCTTTTCGCGGATCACTTCCGCGCGTTCTTGGGCGAAGGCGCCGGGCAACTCGGCCGTCAGCGCGTCGATCTCTTCGGCGGAAAACACGTCGGGCAGAAACAGATAGCCCTCGCGATCGAAGCGCGCGAGCTGGTCTTGCGACAAGCGCATGGGGCGTCTCCCTATCGTCTTATTCGGCCGCTATAGTGCCAAAAAGGGGGCGGGGTGACCATGACCGACATCGTCGATCGCATTGTGGCGAAACTCGAAGGGCCCGACGCCGACAAGCACTACGGCGAGGGCGTGTCCGAGCGCGCGCACGCGCTCCAAGCGGCGGCTTGCGCGCGCGCCGAAGGCGCGCCGCCCGCGTTGATCGCCGCGGCCTTGCTGCACGATATCGGCCATTTGCTGCACGGCCTGGACGAGGACATCGCCGAGCAAGGCATCGACGCCAAGCACGAGGCGGTGGGCGCCGCGTTCCTCGCCAAGCATTTCGTCGAGGACGTCGTGGGGCCGGTGGCGCTGCATGTCGACGCAAAGCGCTATCTGGTCGGCACCGAGCCCGCCTACGCAAACAAGCTGTCGCCCGCCTCGGTCCGCTCCTTGGCGCTGCAAGGCGGGCCGATGGGCGCCGACGAAGCGAAAGCCTTCGCCGCCAAGAAACACGCGGCCGCCGCCTTGCGCGTGCGCCGCTGGGACGAGGACGCGAAGGTGGTCGGGCTCGACGTGCCGCCGGTCGCGTCCTATCGCGACGTGCTGGAAGCGAGTTTGCGTTAGTTCGCCGCGCCTTCGGCGTGACCCTTGTCTTCGAGATCCCCGCGTCTCGCTGCGCTCGCGCGAGGGTGACGAAAAAAACGTCGTCTTCGCGCGCGCCGAAGGCGCGACACGGAGATCTCGTAAAAGAACCGTCGGGCCGTAGGCCCGGCGACGTAGCGGGCCGCGCCGCTAAATCGCCGCCGCCGTGCGGCGCTGAAGCTCGTAGAGCGCGATCGCCGTGGCGTTGGAGACGTTGAGGCTCTCCACGCCCTTGTCGATCGGGATGCGCACCAGCAGGTCGCAATTCTCGCGCGTGAGGCGGCGCAAGCCTTCGCCTTCGGCGCCGACGACCAATGCGATCTTGCCGGTCATGTCGGCCTCGTGCAGCTGGGTCTGGGCTTCGCCCGCTAGGCCCACGCACCAATACCCGGCCTTCTTGAGGTGCTCGAGCGCGCGCGCGAGGTTCACCACGCGCACGAAGGGCACGCGTTCGAGCGCGCCGGACGCCGCCTTGGCCATCACGGCGGTCGCACCGGGCGAATGGCGCTCGGGGCAGATCACGGCGGCCACGCCGAAGCCCGCGCATGAGCGCAAGATGGCGCCCACGTTATGCGGGTCGGTGACTTGATCGAGCACGACCACGCGCGCGGCGTCCTGGCCTTCGGTGGCGCGGATGATGTCGTCGAGATCGGGATCGTCGAGCCCGTCGACCAAGGCGCCGAGGCCTTGATGCACGGCGCCCTTCGGCATCAAGCGATCGATCTGCTCGCGGTCGAGAATTTCCGCGTCGGGCAATCCGATCGGATGGGCTTCGGCCAAAGCTTCGAGCTTGGGCCCGAGCTGGGCGTCGACCTCGCGCTGGATGGCGATGCGCAGGATCTTGCGCCGGGGGTTCGCCAAAGCCGCGAGCACGGGATGGATTCCGTAGAGCCACACTTTGCCGCCGCCGGCGTCCAGACCGGGCGGGCGGTTGACCGGGCGCCGGCGTTCGTTGTGTTCGGGGCGCGCGGCGCGCTCGTCGTCGAAGCGCGGCTTCTCGAAACGCGGCTTGTCGAACCGGCCGGCGCCGAATTTCGGCTTCTCGGATCGGGGCTTGTCGGATTTCGGTTTGTCGAAGCGCGATTTTTCGAATCGCTTGGGCCCGGCCGAGGCGCTCTCGCGCCGCTCCCCGCCCGATTTTCCCCCGCCGCCGCCACCGGACCGGTCGAACCGGCCACGGGCCCCGTGCTTGCCATTTTTCAT